>JAJAYH010000255.1 GCA_026786325.1 Alkalinema sp. CAN_BIN05
CGATCGATTTGGTGAAGGAATTCGATAATGTAATTGTATTGCGTACAATATCGAAGGGCTATTCTCTAGCGGGATTACGGCTAGGGTTTGGTGTCGCGAATCCGACACTTTTGTCAGGTTTGTTTAAAGTCAAAGATAGTTACAATATTGATGCAGTAGCGATCGCTGTTGGCACCGCTGCGATGCGTGATCAAACCTATAAGAATCAATGTGCAGAAAAGGTGAAAGTATCCCGATCGAAATTGGCGATCGACCTTAAGAATTTAGGGTTTATTCCAATGGAATCCCACGGTAATTTCATCTTAGCGACAGCTCCACAAGATGCAGAAACCTTGTATTTGGGCTTGAAAGATAGAGGCATTTTGGTGCGATATTTTAAGCAAATCGGGCTTGAGGATAAGTTGCGAATTAGTGTGGGAACGCCGGAACAAAATGATTTGCTATTGGAGGCGCTGGTAAGTTTGATCAAATAATTTTGGGGTCAAGCGATCGAATTGAAAATAAAGTGCGATCGCCTCATTCACCTGATCTTAACCGACATAAACATTTGCCAAAATCCTATGGTATGCAATTGAATCCAGATCATTCACGATCTAGATTCAATTGCAATTATTCTTAAATCTCAGATTGAATCTGCGATCGAGAGTTATTCCTCTTCTTCTTCTTCGGATTCTTCGTCATCCTCCTCAGATTCTTCTTCTTCCTCAGATTCTTCGTCATCCTCCTCTTCAGATTCCTCTTCGTCTTCAGATTCCTCTTCGTCTTCAGATTCTTCTTCAGATTCTAAATCTTCGTCCTCTTCCGATTCGTCAGACTCATACTTATCATCTGTTTCATCATCTTCAAATTCCTCCTCCTCCTCAGAAGACTCGAAATAGGCTTCAAAAGCTTCTTCGGAATAGAGCGATTCTAAATCACCATATTGTTCAACGTAGTCTACGATCGTCACAAACCCTTCTTCAGCGGTATAGACGAGTTGTTCTAAATACACCACTTCATAGGCTTGATATTCCTCACCTACCATCACGTCCTGGTAAGCACCGGGTGTTTGAATTGCGCGGGCGATTTGGGCTTGCTCACTGCTAAAGAGAGACGTGCCTTCACCTTGATGACCTTTGGGCTTGATACCTTTGCTGAGATCTTTTGTTTCTTGATCGGCATTGGGAGAAACATCGCCTCGGCGCACTAAAGCCCAACAATCAGCATTCAATTCTGGATTGGCCATATAGTCGTAGGGAATATAGCAATATCCGCCATCTCCCCAATCTTCACCCCAGGAATTCCGAACAATGAAAACCTGATCGGGTTCGGAATATCCCACACAAAGCATGGCATGACCACCATCATGATTATCCTGTTCCACATCGGGCATGGGAACCAATCCCTCTGGACCTGCCTTTTCAAATGAACTAAACAGTTGTAAACCAAAGATAAACGGGAAACCAGTGGCGAGGCAGTTTTTCATGGTCTGAAGCTCGACCTGAACTGGACGAGGAACAGGATTGATGGGAAACCCTTTGGCTTCTGTATAAGCTTCTTGATGGGGCTGCTCTAGAATTTGTTCCGGATCGAAGGGCCATGTTATTTCTGAACAGACACCAAGTTTTTTCGTAACTTTGGTACAACTACTGAGATAGGTGCCCTGATCCTTACTCGTATCACCATCCAACTCGCGGGCATTGTAATAAATAAACAGACGGCTCACATCTTCATGACTGTTTTTGAGCCGTTTTAATAGATATTCGTAAGCCCCTGCCATGGCATTCGCGGCGCAACTGCTGGTGGCGCTTTGGTTCTCAACGGGACTCATGTGGGGCCGCAGGTCGATTTGGGATGGATTTTCGGCCCGATCGTCCTGAAAAAGATCAGATTTAGGTTGTTTTCGATCGGCTTGGTATCCCCCTAAATTAAAGGTTTGGCCCGCTGCGTTTTGGATGACCGTCGATCGGCGAACTTGGCGAAAATGTTTAGGCACTGAAATATCCTTTAGATTGAGAGATAAACTTTATCTGTACCTCTTCAGTGTTCCCTAAATATTGGACGATCGCTGTTTTGTAGCTTACTTTTGTGTTGATAAAATTCAGCGAGATTGATTTATTCCACTGTTTTATAAAATGTATCAAATCCCATAATTTCAACCATTAATTGAACCTGAGTTAGAATAAATACATATCCTGAAACCCATGCACCGATGTTACTTCACCACCAAACTTTTCTAAAAATCATCCTCATTACAACCCTTGCCCTCAGCGGTTGTAGCCCAGAAAAAGCCCGATCGCTCCAAGCCTCTGCCCTTCAATTCCGTAATGAATCTTTAACCGCAATCACCGCGATCGACACCCTGCGAAAACGCGAACTCGAAGCCCCACCGCGCAACGAAAGTGATATTCGACAAATATTCATTTCAAATATTCTCAATTCCAGTATCGATCTCAATAGCCGGAATATTGATCTTGCAATTGATCCCTACCGCGCACCAAACACCACTGAATGGGACGACTTTGTACAGGATTTAAAACTTCAATATGAACAATTTGCAGATATTTTTGACAATCTCGATCGTAAACCAGCCGTGAGTCGAGATGAAATGAAAAAAGCCGGAGAATATGCTCGTAAACTTACGATTCAAATGGCACTGATTGCCAAAGCTTTGAGTGATAATCCACCAATATTGACACAATATCGCACCCGAACCATTGTTAAATTACGTAAAGTTCGCCGAGACTACCAAACACTTCAACTCAATTCAGACAACAATGCAACTCAACGTAAAGCAGATCTTGAAGATCAAACTGGAGAACTCCTAAATGAGTGGCGATCGATTCAACAAGATGAACGGATATTACTCGAAACGACCGTCACACAATGTATGCGCGCAGCCACAATGGGCAAACAAGTCATCGAAGCCGCCGACCACTACGATGATCTCGATATTTCACAACTCAATGGCCTAATCCCAACCCTATTCACTACCGCCAGCAGCTTTACAGGTAAGGACTACAAAACCCTTCAAATTAAAGCCACACGAATTGTTAATGACCTCCAAACCGATCCCCTTTGGAGCAGTGTCGCGCTACCATTAATCGATCGCATCAACACCGCCGCCAATCGTCGCACTCCCTCATCTCGTTCCACGAATCCTTAATTCACCATGCCCAACACCACCACCGATACCTTTCTACGACAAACTGCTGATGTTTTGAGCAATCTTGAAGTGCGCTATCAAGAAGCGAGTTTTGATGAACAAGTTCAATTACGAGATCTATTGGATCAAGCTATGAACAGCTACTCCAGCGCTCGCCTGACACTATTGAAAAATAAAGTAACATCCACTCCCGCCGACATTGCTAAAATGAATCAAATCAAACGGGATCTCGATCGAGCTATGGACTTTGGCAAATTAATGACCGTCAGCACCAGACTCGTCAGCTTCCTCACCAGCAGATTGTTTTAGATCGATCGTAGTTAGTGTACCCATTTCAGGTATCTCAGCTAGCGAATTCCTAAGAATCAATAAATCACCGCCATCTTCAGAGTTCCTAGATAAAATATAAAAGCCAAGCATAAAATTCATTCTCGGCCTTGCCTTGTCTCTAGCCCTTTATTAGCCCCAACTAACCATGGTTCAAGCCCTTTCCAACCTTCTCTATGTCAATCCCAGCACCGGAAACGACAGTGCATCTGGATCTCAGGTAACACCCCTTAAAACCATCACCAAAGCAACTCAGCAAGCCACCGCAGGCAGTTCCATTCGCTTAATGCCCGGAACCTACAGTGCAGCGACGGGCGAAGTATTTCCGCTGGTGGTGCCGAGTAACGTAACAGTTGTGGGTGACGAGAGCCAGAAAGGAAAAGGGATTCAAATTACGGGCAGTGGCCGCTACTTGAGCGCTAGTTTTGGCGGACAAAATGTCACATTCAAACTTGAAAGCCTATCCAGCTTAAAAGGCGTGACAATTACCAACAATGAAAGCCGAGGCACAGGAATTTGGATTGAAAGCACTAACCCAACCGTCGTAAATTGTTCGTTTGTGAATTGTCAGCGTGAAGGCATCTTTGTAACCGGAACTGCCAAACCGATCGTGACAGATTGTGTATTCTTCCAAAATGCTGCCGCAGGGATTTCCATTGTTCGCGAGGCCAAAGGTGAATATCGCAATAATGTTTGCCAAAATACAGGATATGGGATTGCTATCGGTGATAATGCTGCGCCATTGTTAGTGGGAAATCGTATATTTGAAAATCGATCGGGCATTGTATTATCCCGTGCAGCACGTCCGGTTTTACGAAACAATATTATTGAACGAAATACTGAAACTGGACTCGTCATTCTTGAAACCTGTGTACCAGACCTAGGCAACCCCCAGGAACCGGGCGGCAATGCAATACGAGACAATGGCGAAGTCGATTTACAAAATGCGACCAATCCACAAATCACAATCGTTTCTGTCGGTAATCAACTAAATCCCACTCGACTGCAAGGTGCAATAGAACTCCTCGCCAATGAAGTTCCCCCCATCAGCACCAATCCTCCGATCGTTACACCACCAATCACGCCACCAATCACGCCACCAATCACGCCACCAATCACGCCACCAATCACGCCACCAATCACGCCACCAAACACGCC
>JAJAYH010000256.1 GCA_026786325.1 Alkalinema sp. CAN_BIN05
ATTTTATTCTAGGATTTGTGAGTGCGGTCAGCCTATATTTTCTATTACCTATGACGACTAGGGCTGAAACAATTAACCGTTTTCCCATTATTGTCCCAAATAGTATTGAAGACTCTGCCTGTTATTTCAAGACTAGCGAAGGTCGCACGATTGCACTCAATTCTATTTGTGGTTATAAAGAACCTAAAGAAAAGAATATAAAAGATCGTTCCCAAGGCTCCAATAGTAGTAATGTTTCAAACGTGATTTCACTACCTATTATTAATCCAGAATTTCGTCCTATCGTAGGCGCAAATCCTGGCAATCCATTTGGTAATAATTCTGGTGGTAACTCTAATCAATGCTATATCGTTGATTCTGAAGGAAATTCCTGTAATTCTAATCCAGAGTAAACCCTAATAGTAAATTGATATATCATCATGAAAAAGTTGTTTCTCCGATCGTTCACTCTACTATTCTCATTCATTATTTTTCTCTCTATTCACCTACTAACAGCATCCTCAAGCCAAGCACACTGGGCAGATCTCGCATCGGCTGATATTACAATTAATCTGACTTCAGCCCAAATGCTATTGACTATTCCCACCGGATTAGTTAGAGAAGCAGACACCGATCGTAACGGTAAACTATCTCCTACAGAAATTGATTCAAATCAGGTCTTGTTACAAGATTTACTAGGTAAAAAGATTCAAATCATTAACGATCGTAATCAATCCGGATCATTACAGATTTCCCCAGCTACCGCCATTCCTAATCTGCTTCCTAGTAGCTCCAACGATCGCAGTACGATTCAACTTATATATTCATGGCCCGCTGAAACAAGCGGCGTGAAAATTCACTATGCGCTATTTGAACCCGGCATCCAAACAGCCCGTTGCATCACCACGATCGCGCATAATAAGACCGTAAAAAATATAATCTTTAGTCCTGAAAATCAAGATGCCGTATCATTTCCCAATTCACCTTTAAATTCATCTAGTGTATGGGTCACGATCGTTGGTGCATTTCTCTGGGGTGCCGCTCATGCAATGTCTCCAGGCCATGGGAAAACCTTAGTAGGAGCCTATTTAATGGGCGAAAAAGCAACGGTGCGTCATGCATTCTTTTTAGGCTTGACCACGACAGTGACACATACGCTGGGTGTATTTATATTAGGCGGCGTAACGCTCTTAGCCTCTCGTGCATTTTTACCAGAACAGCTTTTTCCATGGTTAAGTTTGCTCTCAGGGCTGTTGGTCGTCACGATCGGCGGTAATCTCCTACGCGATCGTCTAAACAAACAAATATATTCAGACTCGCATCACCATCACTCACATAATGACTCTCATTCCCACACCCATAACAATGATTCGCCGCATCAGCACCATTCCCACAGCACGACTCATTCTCATATTCCACCAGAAGGCAATGTTAATTTAAAGAGCTTACTTGCATTGGGAGTATCGGGTGGATTAATTCCTTGTCCATCAGCGTTACTATTATTATTGAGTTCGATCGCATTAGGTCAAGTCGGTTACGGATTAATTCTAGTCCTTTCGTTTAGCCTAGGACTAGCTAGCGTTTTAACTGGATTAGGCTTATTATTAATCTATTCAAAATATCTATTTATACGCTTTCCGATCGAAAAATGGACAGATCAAAATTCATTCAAACTAAAATGGATTATGAATGTTATTCCGATCATAACTGCAAGTGCAATAACATTCATTGGATTAATCATCTCAATACAAGCTCTCTGGCAAATCGGAATGATTAAAATATCATAATCTAAAGAGAACTTTCCATCATTAATAACAAATGGAGATTACCCATGCCTTTATTCCCCATTCTCAATTCTCAATTCCTCGCAATGCATATCCCCGATGGATTTCTGAGTTTACCCGTTTTAGGTGTGACTTGGATATGTGCAATCGGCTTTATCTCCATCGCCCTAAAACAAGTCGAATCCGACTACCAAGACCGCGCTGTACCACTCATGGGCGTTTGTGGAGCCTTCATCTTTGCCGCCCAAATGATTAATTTCCCCATTCCCGGCGGTACATCAGGTCATCTACTCGGCGGCACATTAGCTGGAATATTACTCGGGCCTTGGGCTGGTGCTTTGGTGATGTCGGTCGTCTTTATGGTGCAGGGATTTGTATTTCAAGATGGTGGAATCACCGCATTGGGGGCAAATATTTTTAATATGGGATTGATTGGAACCTTTGGCGGATATTACTTGTTTCGGACGGTTCGTAACCTTGTTGGTCATGAACTCCGAGGTATTATCGTCGGTACTGCGATCGCATCCTGGTTCAGTGTGGTTGTCGCGTCTGCGATTGCGGCTATTCAACTAGCAATTTCTGGCACAGTACCATTGCTGATTGGAATGACGGCAATGGTCGGATGGCATGTGATGATTGGTGTTGGGGAAGCATTGGTGACCGTTTCGACGGTGACATTCATTTGGCGATCGAGACCTGATTTACTTTATAGCTCATCTAAGAGAATCAATTCCGATTTGTCACGTTAAATCTGTCAGATTAAACCTTTATGCTCAAATTAATGGAGATTTTATGCATCGTCATTCTATAACTCAAAACAATCGATTTTTTATCCTCACTGGACTTTCAATAGCGCTGATAATTTCCGTATTACTATCACCCTTTGCCAGTAAAAATCCCGATGGACTCGATCGGGTCGCCCAAGATCTAAACTTTAAATCAAAAGCACAAGAAGATCATCTTGCTAAAAAACTCCCATTCTTTTCAATATTTGAAGAATACACAATGCGTGGCGTTCCAGAATCAATCGCAACACCATTAGCCGGACTTGTTGGCACGATCGCAACCTTTGGGCTATCTATGGCACTGGGTAAACTCACCACTCGGCAACGAAGTATATCCCAGGATGATTCGACATTAAAATAGACTATCAAAAAAGGTCATCATGCCCCATTCCCACAGCCACAATTTTCATTCTCATACTGACCACCATGATAAGTATCATAGCCATTCACATAATATGATCGCCCCCACGATTCATATTGTGTGTACCTTAATTATGGTGATTGCGATCGTTGCCACTCCTGATGCCCGTTGGTTAACTTGGCTTATTTATGGCTGTGGAATTATTGTATTATTAGGCATGAGTCAAGTTGATTTGTTCACACTCTATCAACGCCTTGCCGTGGAATCAATATTTGTAAGTGTTTCGGTATTAGGAATTTTGTTTCGTGATGGTAATGGAATTATTTGGCAATGGGGATTCTTAAAAATTACCCTAACAGGACTTTTAATCTTTGGGAGCGTCCTGTGTAAGCTTGGATTGACATTAGTGTTGATGAATTTACTCACCTTGACTATGCCAATCCCAGTTTTACTTCAAGGCTTAAGTATTTTACGGGTGCCTCCATTATTGATTGCAATTTTGGGTTCAATGTATCGCTATTTAGACTTACTGGTTGAAGAGTTCATGATCATGCGACGAGCGGCGATCGCCCGAAATCTTTTGGCTGGGAAACGCTGGCAACGATTGGTGATTGGAAATATGATTGGATCATTGTTTATTCGGACCTACGATCGGGGTAATCGCATTCATCAATCCATGCTGTCACGAGGTTATCAAGGCGTATTACCATTACAAACTCCACCAAAACTCAACTGGCGCGATCGACTAGCGCTTGGATTCACTATTTTGTTCGCAGTATTTGGACAAGTAGCATTCTATCATTAGAATTATGCACCATAACTCAATTTCAATTCAAAATTTAAATTATAACTATCCAGATAAAACCCAAGCTTTAAAGGGGATTTCTCTGGACATTCATGCGGGCGATCGTGTTGCAGTGATTGGCGCAAATGGCTCTGGTAAATCCACATTACTACAGCATTTGAATGGTATTTTGTTACCTCAAACTGGGACTATTACAATCGGCTATTATCCAATGGAATCCAAGTATCTCAAGGAAATTCGTAATTTTGTCGGGCTGGTTTTTCAAAATCCTGATGATCAATTATTTATGTCAACAGTTTGGGAAGATATTACTTTTGGACCACTCAATCAAGGTATTCCGCAGGACATTCTAATCGATCGCTGTGAACAAGCAATTAATGCAGTGGGTCTGGATATTAAAGACTATGCCCATCGTAATCCTGGAAATCTGTCAGGTGGCGAGAAAAAACGGGTTGCGATCGCAGGAATTCTTGCTATGCAACCACAAATCATCGCTTTTGATGAACCATCCGCCCAACTTGATCCCCGATCGCGTCGTCAATTCATTCATTTATTACAGTCATTATCCATTACTCAATTGATTGCGACTCATGATTTAGATTTAGCATTAGAACTTTGCAGTCGAACGATTATTTTAAGTCAAGGTGAGATTGTTTATGATGGTCGAACCGAAGACGTGATGTATGATTCGGCTTTTTTGTATGAACATTCGTTGGAGCCGCCTTTGAGTTATTCTCGGCCCTATTGCGATCGTAAAATTGACAAAG
Organism: Alkalinema sp. CAN_BIN05; assembly: GCA_026786325.1. Taxonomy (GTDB): domain Bacteria; phylum Cyanobacteriota; class Cyanobacteriia; order Leptolyngbyales; family Leptolyngbyaceae; genus JAAFJU01. Next base: position 4,482 of record JAJAYH010000256.1, read on the forward strand.
ATTTAGATTATGTTGGATAATATGAGTTTAGAACTTGTATATTTTTATTAATCTTGACATATTCTTATGGCTTTCGGATCCTTCCATCACTCGGATGAACCCCAATGGATCAACCGAATCGCCAAGCAAGATCAAATTGCATTATCCCAACTATACGATCGCTACGCAAAAATTATCTACTCTGTTGCCTATCGCAGTCTCGAATCTATTGAGGAAAGTGAAGAACTGGTTATGGATGTTTTTTCCCAAGTCTGGCGGACTGCCGATCGCTATGATCAAACTAAAGCTAGAGTTGATACTTGGTTGTTTATGATTGCTCGTAGTCGAGTTTGCGATCGGCTTCGGAGTAGTCAACGGCGCGGAAAAGTGACTGATACCTTAATTGCCTTTGATGCGGTTATTCACACTTTTGAGAATGAAGATGTTGAAATTTCTGAACGTAGAGCGATCGTTTCAACCGCTATGGGCACACTACCTATTGAACAGCGTCAAGTCCTAGAACTTTCCTATTATGGTGGTCTTAGTCATCGAGAAATTTCTGACCAAACTGGACTTGCTCTTGGTACGGTCAAAACCCGAATTCGATTGGGCTTAGAAAAACTCCGATCGTCTTTACAACCTTGGTTCATAGACTCAGTATAAAGCTTAAAAATTTAGTTTAAAGTAGCAATCAAGCCTAGTAAGCCACAATGAAGGATCTCGACCGCCCCAAATTCAATTCCGAAGATATTAGAATGATGTCTTACTCAGTACCTTTAGTTCCATTGCCAGCCAATCTAAAATCTAGACTGATAGCGCGATTAGAATTACCTGAATTTAATACATCACCGGAATTTCAGCGACTGCTGTTGGAACCTATAGAATCATTGATTGCGATCGCAAATACAATTAAAATCTGGCAGCCCTTCTCCGCACCAGAAGGCTCTACTTATGCCAAATGGAAAGTGGATGTGACGAATCGTCAAGTTGCCTTCTTTTTACGTGTTCCAACCGCAGGCAAACTGCCGTCCCATCGTCATGCCACCGGAGAAGCCGTACTGGTCTTAGAGGGTAGTTTTGTATCCGATGGAGTTACCTATCAAGCTGGCGATCGATCGATTTCTGGGGCCAAAACTATCCATCAACCGACGACAGATGGCTGTTTAATATTGTGTGTGTCTTCCTTAGATGATCAAGAATATAGCTAATTGTTAGGGAGAAATTAATTTAAAATTGACTAAAATACAGCAAATTAGTATCGATCTTGGTCAAGTTAAATTGACAAACTACTCCCCCTAATTTGAAATCATTGTAGGCTATGAATTTACTCTCCTAAGGAATGAAAATGTTTACCAGAGCGAGGCCCTTCTCAATTGGAGACAGTCTTAACGGGATGTCCGAGCCTAGAATTTATAATTAATGGGACGGGGGATTAACCGCCCGAAGCATAAGAAAAGCCAAAAAGAGAATTATAGCGGGAAGAAGAAAACGCATACGGTGAAGAAGAATATCATCACACAAATGAATTTGAAAGTCGTGTTTTTAAGTGATACCCATGAGGAAGCATGACAAGAAGATAGCAGATGAGGAAGAGTATAAATTTCCATCCGGGAGGCAGCTCTGGTACGATCCGAGATATCAGGGATATAAGCCAGACAGGGTAGAAAATCCATCAGCCGAAGAAAAAATTTAAATGCTCTAAAATAGTGGTTCATAAATTTCGGAATCATTTAGATTATTATGCCGATGAGATGATGGAGACCACCTGTAGTCTTCACAATTTTCGTACTTCTGAGCGTCAAAAAAAGGAAGTTAACTGTCTCAAATCGGCCTAATTCAGGGAGTAAATTGAATAGAGAGGGATGAAAAAAAGAATAAAACTGATGAATATAGTCTATGAATAAATATTTTTCCAATATGATTAGTATTCGCTATTTCCTTTAATGTCTAATGCACTTGCTCATTCTGCTCTAAACGAAGCGCGCTGTGGGCATACTAGTAGCCCAGCCAGTTTCAACTGACAACCTCAGCAGACGACGATGCGACTTACCTCTGGAATACAAAACTTGTGGCACATCACTTCTGCCTCGTCTGCGGCTGTGGCACATTCACTGACAATCCTGATCCGTATTAATGTCTTCTAATCCTAACCGATCAATAGATCTGAAACACTACCAGATGCTCCCCCTTTAGAGATAGGTGATTACTTACGACTTTACCTAAATAGAATGATTAACGTCTGCTTAGTCAGGTCATAATCTTCAAACTATAGAGCGTTTAGAAGATTTAGAAATCGCGATATATTACTCAAAGTGATACAGAAAGCTGAAAATGTATCAACATAATTTACCTAATGGAGATTTCTATGAAACGTTTCTTAAACCTTCGGTCTTTTGCAAAAGCAAGTTTTCGATCAATTCAGTTTTCGATCGTTGCCATTATTATGATGTTGGGATTGAACCTTGGCACAATGAAACTGGCAAAGGCAGCACCAACTTCTGTGGTTACACCCCTTCCTGTTGCAATCTTTGGTTTAGGTCGGCAAGCTGAGGGTAAAATTCACCAAGCCGTTGGCGAAGCTCAAGGAGCTACGAGCCGTGTAAATGACCAAACTAAAGGTTTTGCCAAACAAGCTAAAGGGAAAGCAGAATCTGATGTTGGCCGCATCGAAAGCAGTACCAAGAGTGCTAAGAGCAAGACGCGAGATGCAGTATCAGATGCGGCAGATAGTGCTTCGGACACTGCAAATGCGGCAGTCGATAAAGTGAAAGATTTGATGGGCAAATAACTGTTTTGAGCATTTTTTTAGAATGTCGCAGAACTTTATACCACTAACTATTAACAACGTTGGGAGTATATGCCATGAGTTTCCGTTCTTTATTTTCTATGTTTTCCTTACTCCTCTGTTCAACCCTATTATTTTTAGGTTTGACGATGACTCCTTCATTTGCCCTACAAGGCAGTGATCAGACAAAGGGTACTGCACAAATGCCCGAGTCCATGAAAGCAGCAGAAGATGTTGCAAAGTCTCCCCCAATGTCGATGGAAGAAGTTGAGGAGCGCAGTAAAGAGGGCCTTAATGAAGTTCAGGGCGGCGCTGATAAGGACAGAATGTATAGAAGTAATACGGATAAGCCTGGTCCAGCGATCGTCAAGGATATCAAAAAAGCAATTGACAAAGTTAAGAAGTAACTAACGTAGCTTACATTCAATGCTCTGGATTAAATTCTCAGTAGTTATCATTGGATTAATGGCGATCAAATTCAGATTAATTCAAGACTGTCATGAATAAATCATTAATTTAATCAACCTTTCTTCACTGATTTCCCCCTATCCAATAGGACTCTATTCTGATTGCAACTTTGCAAGATTTGAGTTTATCCATAATGCCATTTCACACACACTCTGACTTAATAATTTACATTTTGAGGATTTTACAATGACTAATGCTACTCTCACTCCAACGGCCCTACAGACACCTGTTTCATCTCGCGAACAGACTATTTCTGCTATTTTTGAAACGCAAAGCCTCGTTCAAGATGTAGTGAAACGCTTAATTGAGCGAGGTGTTCCTGCTGAAGACATTTCTGTAATGGGTCGCAACTTTGAATCCACCACTCGGGTGACAGGATTTGTGACCAAGCGTGATGTAATTTTAGGGGGCTTGAAGCAAGGTGCCATCTTTGGATCTCTATTTGGCTCAGTTCTCAGTCTGCTCAGTGGTGTTGGTGTTTTATTTATTCCCTTTGTGGGACCAATTGTCGCCGCTGGTCCGATCGGTGCAGTCTTGCTGGGGGCCACATCAGGCGCGTTGATTGGTAGCGCTAGCGCCGGTCTAGGATCGCTGTTACGAACTTTAGGAATGCCTGCCGATAAAGCAGCGATCTATCAAACCTTAGTCTCGGCTGGGGAATACTTATTGATGGCCGAAGTTGCGGCTGATCGCACAGGAGAGTATCAACTGCTGATTGAAAGTGCCGGGGGCAAGGAAATTAACACGATTAATCAAGTCTTACCGCGACCTTGCGCTGGGAAGTGCAATACGCCTGATGATTTAACCCCTGAGATCAGAGCGCACCTGTCTCCACTGGCTCAAGATCAGTTTATTAAGGCATATAATGCGGCGATCGATGATGGTACTTCCAGCGATGCCGAATACGTCGCTTGGGAGGCCATTCGCCAACAGTTTGATGAAGACCAAGATGGAGTTTGGTCTAACCTGAAAGCTGAACAATGAGATCTCGTCGTCTGCGGTGTAAATAATCTCTCTTCTCTGGGAGAGGGACTTTAAATTTTCTTTCGCCCTTTTGGAAAATGGCAATTTAACAATCATAAATTCGAGCTATTTTGCCATTACTCCAATAGAAATCGGGCGATCGGAAATAGCAATAGAATTAAATTGGTCTACTATTCGTTTAGTACATTAATTATCTATACACTTACACCCAACAGTATGGTTGATCGTATTTGGGTGTAAGTTATATTGCAGTATTAATGCTTTTTCTCAGAATCATAAATTGTTAAGCGAATTGTTTAACATCACTCTAAATAGAGAGGACATATCCATAGGCACATTGTAAAGTATTAATAAGAACGCAAAGAGCTTTAACCTTACCGTTTGAAAGCTATCTTCTATGTTACGCATGTTCACAAACCTGTTAATTCAATAGGTTTGATTACAAAATTTGGAGTCTTCATCATGTCAAGTTCTAATATTCCTGTTACTACTTCTACCAATCGCAACGGTTGGGTTTGGGGATTTACACCTCAATCTGAGATCTGGAACGGTCGATTCGCCATGATTGGCTTTGTTTCTGCCCTTGCTACTGAGTTGATTTCTGGTCAAGGTGTCCTACACTTTTGGAATATAGTTTCATCTGTATCATCTGTTACCCCTCAATAGCCAATTCTAAAAAATGGTTCTCTTAGATCTCCCATGGTAGTCACCAAATGTAGCGGCTCGAAGCATTCAACTTCGACTGCATCACACAAGGCTTAGTAAACCATAACGGGAGATCTGGTAGACCCAGAAAAAGTTCTGAATACGATTGGTTTACTTAATTGAGATTGAAATGGGCCTATAACCAGAATTTGGACGGATCATCCCCGAGACAACCAATTGACTAGTAGTCTCAGCAGATCGCAAATTTTCTAAGAAAGGGGTAAGTG
>JAJAYH010000257.1 GCA_026786325.1 Alkalinema sp. CAN_BIN05
CGGGCGATCGGGCCTCGGCATCTCCCGGTGATACTGTCATTTATCGTTTGAGTGTACGCAATTTATCCAGCGCTCCGGTGAATAGCTTAGAAATTATTGACAATCTTCCCGTTGGATTCAAATTTGTTGAGAATTCGGCCAGAGCTGAGTTTAAAAATACACCATTGGCTGTGACGGCAAGTTCGATCGGGAGTAATAGTTTAAAGTTTACATTGCCCAATACCAATCTACCTGCCGCCACAACAAGTATTGAATCTCAAGTAATCAATATTGCCTATGCCGCGACCTTGACCCCAGATGCTGTGCGCGGAACAGGTCGAAATCTAGCATCAGTTCAGGGACTGCGATCGGACAATGGCCAACTTGTCAAAGACGGGCCAGCTAGTCATTTGATGCGTTTAACGCCGGGAATTGTAGCGGATTGCGGCACTATTATTGGCCGCGTATTTGAAGATAAAAACTTTGATGGTGAACAGCAATACAATGAACCGGGAATTCCCAATGCAGTTGTAATTCTTGATGATGGCAATCGAATTACGACTGATGCAAATGGATTGTTCTCGGTGGCGAATGTGCTGCCCGGTTATCGAACGGGTGTATTGGACTTTAGTAGTTTGCCGGGATACACACTAGCCCCTAACCGGAAATTTAAAGAACGTAATAGTCAATCACGACTTGTGAATCTTGCCCCTAGTGGAATGGTTCGGATGAATTTTGCGGTCACTCCCGCATTCCAGGAGGCAGGCAAATGAAACGCTTTTTAGTTTTACTTAATGTATTCTCAATTATTCAAATTTTAGGCACAATAGCACCTGTCCGCGCTGAAATTAAAGCTACTCAGAACAAAATTAATCCAATCGTAAATACTCCTGCTCTACCTATTGCGGCAGTGATGAAAAATGAAGTGAAAATCCTGTCGCCGACGAGTCAAGCGGTTCTTGATACGCGGGCTGCGACGGTGGTTTTACAATATAGTGCCGATCGTACAATTGAACTGTATTCTAATGGTGTCAAAGTCGATCCCAAACAAATTGGCCGAACTGAAACCGATCCAAAAACCAATCTAATTACCCAAACTTGGTATGGTGTCATTCTTACAGAAGGTGGCAATACCATTACGGCTAAATTGTTTGATAAAACGCAACTCACTAGTTCTAGCAATGTAATGTTTCAGGTGCGGGGCGCGGCCAGTAGTCTCAAAGTCTCCACCGTCGAAACACGTATTCCAGCCGATGGCCGATCGAAGGCGACGGTTCAAGGTCAATTGCTTGATGCGCAGGGCAATCGATCGAATCGGGATGGCATCGTTACGCTGAGTAGTAGTGGCGGCGAATTTATCGGAGTTGATGAAAATCCGGACCAACCGGGTTTTCAAGTCAAAGCCGAAAATGGTCAATTCACGGCTCAACTTAAATCGGGTTTAGATGCTAAAACCATCAATATTCTAGCAAAGCTGGGTGAACTGGAAGCATTTACAACTATTACCTTTGAAACTAATCTTCGACCTTCGATCGCAACGGGTGTGATTGATATTCGCCTTGGCAATCGTGGGACTGATTTTCATCGCAGCTTCCGGGACTTTCTACCTATAGATGGTAAGAATGGGACACAATTAGATGTACGTGGTGCGGTATTTGCTAGCGGTAAGATTGGTGATTGGTTATTTACTGGTGCATACAACAGCGATCGGGCCTTGAATAAAACCTGTGATGACACAGTACGATTGTTCCGCCAAGGTCAAGCCTGCGAAAATCAATATCCGGTTTATGGTGATAGTTCCCGATCGGATATTTTGTCGCCGTCTATCGATAGTCTCTATATTCGCCTTGAGAAGACCTCTCGGATTACTGGCGCAGGCACTGACTATGCCATGTGGGGCGATTACAATACTGAAGAATTTGCGACAAAATCTCAGGAATTCACCAGCCTTTCTCGTCAATTGCATGGTTTGAAAGCTAATTATAATATCGGGAATCTTCAAGTTTCGGGTTTGTTTGCTAACAATGTCCAAGGCTATCAACGCGATACGATTGCGCCGGATGGAACGAGTGGATTTTACTTTGTTTCTCGTCGGTTAATGACGGAAGGCAGCGAAGAAGTCTATGTCGAAACCGAAGAACTCAATCGTCCTGGAACTGTGATTGAACGGAAACGGTTGTCTCGCGGTCCTGACTATGAGATTGATTATAGTCGAGGTAGTTTGCTATTCCGGCAGCCGATGATGCGGACTGAAGTAGGTAAAGACGGTGCGCCGCTGGTTCGTCGAATTGTGGCAACTTATCAATATGATGAACCGAGTGCAGATAACAAAATCTATGCAGGTCGGGCACGTTACAATCTCTCCCGTGAACAAGGCAAGGAAAGCTGGATTGGGGCGACCTATTGGAAAGAAGATCGGGGCTTGCGTAACTTTGAACTCTATGGCGCAGATGCATTCATTGCTTTAGGTTCAAAAAGTTCATTGATTGCTGAATATGCCCGATCGAATCAATTTGCAGATATTCTCGGTCAAACCAGTGGCAGCGCTTATCGGATTGAAGCAAGTGGTGAACTGTTTCCCGGTATGGATGCGAGGGCGTATTACCGATCGACTGATACGGGATTTGCAAACAATGCCACAGTGAGTTTTGTACCTGGGCAAACCCGTTATGGTGCAGAGGTTTCAGCTAAAGTCGGATCCCAGACTAATGTGAAAGTGCGAGTCGATCGTGAAACAAATTTAGGCATTGCACCGCAACCATTAACGACTACCTTTGATTTACTTACACCACGCGAGAATGCAATTCCGGGAACTCGGCTCGATAATGCACTAACTACAATTAGCGCAGGTATTCAACAAAAGATTGGTAGTGCAAATCTGAATGTTGATTTACTTCGCCGCGATCGCACCGATCGGGTTACACCATTCAATTCTAGTACTTCCGATCAACTCAAAACGCGATTGACCTTACCGATCGTGAGTAATCTCACCTTCATTGCTCAAAATGAAATGAGTCTCTCAAACAAAAGCGATGTTTACTATCCCGATCGGACCTTACTCGGCCTAGATTGGCAAATCATTCCAGGAATTAGCGCCCAATTGTCGCAGCAATTCTTTAGCAACGGTCAATATGCTGGTAACTCAATCACCAGTCTAGGACTATCGGGGGATTACAAGCTCTTCCCAGAAACCACACTCAGTGCCCGTTACGGTATTGTCGGTAGTGGGGATGGTGGCATTAGTACGCAGGGTTCGATCGGGCTTAAGCAGGGTATTAAGTTGTCGCCTGGATTGCTAATGGATTTGTCCTATGAACATATCTTAGGCGGATTCAATGGCCAGACGGCGGCGGGAGTTCAAACTACTCAACCGTTTGCGGCTGGACAGAGTGCGTCATCACTTGGATTGCAGGGCGGGGATAGTTTCAGTGTTGGGATTAATTATAATGATAGCGCTCGCTTCCAGAGCAATGCCCGGATTGAACATCGCAGCTCATCGGCTGGCAGCAACACCGTTATCACTGCTGGAGCCACGGGCAAACTATCGGCTTCACTCACGGCGCTCATGCGGTATCAACAGGCTAGTGCAGCGAATCCAGGAATTATTGGGCTGGGTGATACGGCCAATTTTAAATTAGGTTTGGCCTACCGCGATCCAAACAGCGATGTACTCAATTTGCTATTCCGTTATGAATATCGCCAAAATCCATCTACGTTGCCATCGAGTATTCTGTTTGGTACGGGTTCTGGTGCAACGGATCACGTTTTAGCGATCGAGGCAATTTATGCTCCGAATTGGCAATGGGAACTCTATGGGAAAGTTGCATTCCGTAATAGCAGTACCTATTTGGCAAGTGATTTTTCTGTGAG
>JAJAYH010000258.1 GCA_026786325.1 Alkalinema sp. CAN_BIN05
GGGTTGACTCAAGAAAACGTGTTGGGGAATCTTCAGAAGTTTGTGAAAATTTCTGAAGACAAACTGGATTATGTCGGGGCGTTCTTGGATATTTCGGTGAAATACTACACCCATACTGGAACCCAGACTCTCGCACGACGCTTAATCGAGCGGGCAGTGGCTGAGTTATAAGGACAGTTGTGACCCGATCCCCCTAGCCCCCTTAAAAAAGGGGGAACCAGAATTAAATTCATAGTCCCCCTTGAAAAGGGGGATTTAGGGGGATCGAGATTTTAGATGGAACGAAAGGACTTTTGAAATACCTTCTAAGCTATGACCAAATAGAAGCGGAGGCGATCGTAATTAACGATCGCCTCCTCTTTTGTGAAAATCAGATTTAAATAAAAATGATTTAAATCGCTTCGACGTTCTTTTCTCCGGTACGAATCCGGATCACATTATCAACAGGAGAGACAAAGATTTTGCCATCTCCAATTTCACCTGTGCGGGCTGCTGTGACAATTTTGTCCACAACCATATCGACTTGCTCATCTTCGACCACGATGTCAATTTTCAGCTTTTGCAGAAACTCAACCGTGTACTCAGATCCGCGATAACGCTCAGTCTGACCTTTCTGACGACCAAAGCCTCGCACTTCGGAAACCGTCATTCCGACCACACCTGCATTCACAAGGGCGATTTTGACTTCATCCAATTTAAAAGGGCGGATGATTGCTTCAACCTTTTTCAAAATCCGACTCTCCTTATGAAAACATTATCAATTTATTCATTCCTATAATGCACTAGTTTTAGGCCAAACCTTGTTGCTTTAAGAAATAATACTTTAAAGCACTAAAACAGACCTTGAAAGAGCGATCGTTAGGAATTAATATCTATAGAGTGTTAGCACCCAGCGGAACATAAATACTGTATCAGTGTTTACTAGGGCTTGTTATTTTGAGTGTGGCTGACTAATCAAAGGACGCACAATCAAGAACCCCGCGCCAAAAGCACTCAAAATAATCAGACTAATTACCATCGCTAGTCTCCATCCGCGAAGGTCTTGGGTGATGGCACTAGTTTGATTAAATAACCTCTGGACGAGTGGCTCCTGGGTTCCGGTAATCCAGTCTTCACGTTTATAGGTTGCTGGGGGCGAGAACGGAACCATGGTCGAAGCGGCGATCGTTCGGGCTGGCATTTGAGTTGGACTGAACGTTGTTGTTGGCGGTGTCGCTGATGGTGGCATTGGAGGAACGGTTGAACGATTCAGGCCATATCCTGGATTAAATGTTTCTGTTCCATTGGCGACTGGCTCAGTTTGAAATTCAGAGATTTGGGCGACTTGATGATGGGTATGCATCACCATTTGAACGAGGCGTTGAATTTCTTGGCGAAGCTGCTGATTTTCTTGCAGAATGCGTTGGTTATTGAGTTGTAAGGTTTCAACTTGACCAGATTTCTCTCGCAATTCGCCACAAATCTCTCGGTATAGAGAAACCGGGACGGAGGAGATCGGGGCTGAGTTTTCGGTCGAGTTGGGGTTTCGCATAAACGATCGTACTGGACAAGCGTCAGTTGGATGAAGGATGGAGTCTTTGAGATTTTACTGAATATCTTAGAAATGGTAAGAGTTTTTTTGACACGAATTTAAAATTTTAAGTAAACTTTCAAGTCTTTGGCCATTTAGTGAAAGGGGTTTGGGCTAAGGCTGAGTTGTAATAGCGCCGATCGCCTGTGACTTCAGGGCCGACCCAGTGGGGTTTGGTGAAGCTTTGAGCCTCGTGGCTGAGTTCGACTTCGGCAATGACTAGGCCAAGATTTTCACCAGCAAATTCATCAACCTCCCAGATAAACCCTTCATGAGCAATTTTGCGCCGAGTCTTGTCGATTTGCGGCTGGTCGCACAATGTATTCAGCAGTTGTTGGGCGGCTAAGATCGGAATCTCAAATTCAAATTCCGATCGGCTGATCCCTACTGTTTTGGTTTTGATAGTGAAAATTCCACGATCGCCCGCAATCCGCGATCGCAGTGTGTGGCCGGCCTTGGTACTCAAACTTCCAGTGCGACGAGTGCAGCCTGAATCTCTGGTGGTTGTCAGGTCAAAACAGAGTTGTTCGTGAAGGGCAACCGCGTCTTGAATTGGAATCAGGTGTTCGACCGGGGACGAGAGATTAGGCGATCGGATTTCGAGGAAGCCACTAGTCCGTCCGGGATCGGTATTGGTGTGAATTAAAACTTGGTGGCCACGATCGCTGTTTATGTAGCCTTGGCGATAGGGCACTGGAGTTGCTAAGGTTTTCCAATCGTCGTTAAGCGTGAGGAATTTACGTTCGATTTCGGTAGACATAGATGATTAAAGAAAAGGAGGGACTGGAGCTAGATTCAAAAAGGCTTCAATTTCCGCTGAGGTTGGAAGGGCCGCGATCGCCCCCTGTTTTAAGGTCGTCAACGCGCCCGCTGCACTTGCATATCGAATCGCTAACTGAATCGAGTTTAGATCCGTCAGTGACTGTTTCCTGTGCTGAGATAAAAACCCTGCTAGAAACGCATCGCCCGCACCCGTCGTATCTTCGACTGAAACCGTAAAGGCCGGACATTCACCGCAGTATCCCGCTATCCAATAGGCACAACCCCGATCGCCCCGAGTCAATAAAATGGCGTTGAGATGGGGAAATCGATCGTGAATCATCACCGGATCAACCGTGCTGAAAAATAACTCTGCCTCGTCGTCGGTGAGTTTCAGAATGTCAGTTTTGGCAAGAATACCCTGAATTGGGACTTGAGCGGCACTAAAATCTGGCCAGAAGACCGATCGCCAATTGAGATCTGTGACAATTATTCCGCTAGATTCTTTAACAATATCGATCGCTTGATGAATAGCTTTGGCAGTGTCCGAAGACGCAA
>JAJAYH010000259.1 GCA_026786325.1 Alkalinema sp. CAN_BIN05
CCGAAATACAGTTTCAAAAATACTTACAGTATGAATTTTTCAATCAATGGCGTGCATTAAAACAATATGCAAACGATCGAAATGTTCAAATCATTGGCGATATTCCCATCTATGTAGCCCATGACAGTGCAGATGTATGGGGAAGTCCAAAGAATTTTCAAATTGACGACAAAACGGGAGCCGTCGCACAAATGGCGGGTGTTCCACCGGATTATTTCAGTGAAACTGGACAACTTTGGGGTAATCCGGTTTACAACTGGGACTATCTACAGAAGACTGATTTTGCTTGGTGGATTCAGCGATTTGAGGCCATGTTGGAGCTAGTGGATTGGATTCGGGTGGATCACTTTAGGGGCTTTGAAGCCTATTGGTCCGTCCCTCATGGCGAAGAAACTGCCATTAATGGAACGTGGGTGAATGCGCCCGGTGATGCGTTCTTTAAGACGTTGAAAGAGAAGATGGGTTCATTGCGAATCTTGGCGGAAGATTTGGGGGTGATTACGCCGGATGTAGAGGCATTGCGCGATCGGTATGATTTCCCTGGAATGAAGGTGTTACATTTTGCATTTGGTTCTGATCCGGGGAATATATTTCTACCCTTCAACTATCCCCGTAATTGTTTGGTTTATACTGGAACCAATGATAACGATACGACGGTGGGTTGGTTTGAGAAATTGGGAGATTGGGAACGGGACAATCTAATCGCCAGTATTGGATATGTTAGTCCGATGGGTATTCATTGGGATTTGATTCGGACAGCATTAAATTCGGTGGCAAATCTATCGATGTTTCCATTGCAAGATGTACTAGGTTTGGGTACCGATGCACGAATGAATTTTCCTGGAATTGCCGAAGGGAATTGGGCGTGGCGATATAGAGGTGAGGCGATTTGGACCGATTGGATTCGCGATCGGTTGGGGCATTTGACTGAACGATCGGGCCGATCGATTTAGTTATAGATTCAAAGCTTTGATTAACAAACACATTTGATCTAATAGTAAGATTTCGTGTGTTTGTTAATTAATCAAATCCATTCTCACATCGCGATCGTATATTCCCCCGTTTCCGTGAATGGCACCACTCGACCCATCGCCGCCACAAACTTTTTATCTGTCGCAGCTAAGGACTCCGCCGAAATACTTTTCCACTCTTCCCGCGATCGCCACTGGGTCAAAATCACCACTTCTCCAGGCGTTTTCATACTGCACAGCACCTGCTTATTGAGAAATCCCGGTTGTTTTGAGAGAAATGGGGTCCAAACGTCCCGATCGACCTGCACAAAATGATCCACCTCTTCCGGCGCAACCTTAACCCGTAAATATTCGACTGCGATTAGATGCTCAACGACCATACGTGCCTCTTTTAAGTTACGAACCAGTCTAAACCATGCCTGGGTTCGGATTTTGCGATCGTTAACCCGAACGTTCTCATTTAAAAACCTTTGCCACAATTTGTCACAATACTAGAGCAAAGAGTTTTAAACTAAATTTACCGTAAAAATCATGGACAACAACAACTGGCTCAACCAACTGCTCATGCTCGGAGTCGGCACCACTAGCATCGCCGCCGAGAAATTTAAGGAAGTCAGTGACCAGTTGGTCCGTGACGGTAAGCTCAATCCCGAACAGGCATCGATATTTGTTAACGATCTACTAAAACAAGTTCAGGCCAATCAAGGCGACCTTGAAGTGCAATTTCAGAGACAAGTTCGCAATGTTATGCAGGATATTGGTGTGGCGCGGCAATCTGAGGTTGATGAATTGCGCGGGCGAATCGATCGGCTAGAGCGGCAACTCCGTGAACTAGAAAACAAGAACTGGCGTTAATATTAGACGTGATAAATTTATAAAAAATCCAGGAGAACCAAATCTAGTGAGAGAAATCCTCATCAGCCTAGGCGTTGTCGTGGCTTGCGTCGTCATTTTGTTAGCGGCCCAATTCAACGCTCCCAAGAGTGAAGCGATCGCCGCTGAACTGATCACAAAGCCCACAATCGCTGATATTGTGTCGAATATTGTGGTTAAAGAAACTACAAAACTCATGGAACCTATCTCTGGAAAGAAAACCGTGGACGAAAATCTAATTACAACCGCTTCTGGGTTGCAGTACGTTGAGCTAGTCGAAGGCACAGGCGCACAGCCGATCACAGGCCAAACCGTTGTGGTTCATTACACTGGAACCTTGACCGATGGCAGCAAATTTGATAGCTCCCGCGATCGCAATCAACCTTTTTCCTTCAAAATTGGCGCAGGTCAAGTGATTCAAGGATGGGATGAAGGCTTGGCAACGATGAAAATCGGTGGTCGTCGTAAGTTGGTGATTCCTGCAAAGTTGGGTTACGGCGATCGTGGCGTAGGTCCGATTCCCGGCGGCGCAACCTTGCTTTTTGATGTCGAATTGCTAAAAATCGCGCCTTAGGCCGATCGTTGAGCTGACTTAACAGAACGCCTCCCTAAATGTTTCCCCATGGAACTATTTGCGGAGGTTTCGTTTTAGCAAATTTTATTTTTCAAGATTTTGTCTTACCGATCGCCAAATAAGTCGTGAGGCCCTACTCAAGCAACCTGAGCAGCTTTTATAAATCAGGCAAGCGATCGCAAGCTTAACGATCGTAATATAAAATGAATCTATGCCTAGAAAGATTCGACAACTCAAATCAGAACTCGGACAGAATGGTTTTATCCTGCTTAAAAAACGTGGGAAAGGTAGTCATTCTGTTTGGAAGCATCCGTTACTACCGGGCGATCGTTTAGTCATTCCTGGCAAAGATGGCGATGATGTTAAAGACTATTTAGAAAAAGAAGTTCGCGAAAAGATCGATCGATTGAAACAACAGGAGGATGAATCATGAATAACCACTACAGTATTTTAATTCAATGGTCTGATGAAGATCAGGCATTTTTAGTTCATCTCCCTGATTTTCCATCTCAGCACTTTGTCACCCATGGTGATACTTACCAAGAAGCACTTAAAAATGGATTGGAAGTTATTGAAATTTTGAAGGAAACCTATTTAGAGGATGGAATTTGTTTGCCGATTCCAAAATTAGACATGAAACCATTAGCCAATGTTGCTTAAAAATCCATCTTCATATTTTTTCCTCTTGATACTCCTCAACCATCATCTCAACAACATTTTCTAATTCTTGTCGAGCTTCCTGGGCGGTTTGCCCCCAAGCATGACAACCTGAAATAGCGGGCATACAAACGTACTATGGTATCAAGGCGAAGAACGATCGTATGGTCACTCAAAAATTTCATAGAGTTTGAGATTCTCATATTGTTTTGATTATAGCGACACCGGTCCTATTACACGATCGGCTCCTCAACCGCTTCCACCATCTCTTCCATCGGCAACTCCGACTCTCCGGGCAACCATCCCAGCAATGGCAACGGTAGTAGTCCACTGAGATTCGTAATCAAAACCAATAGCCACAATTGTTCAAAATTGCTTTCTGTCACATGCAAATATTTCATCAGCAAAGCGCCTAATTGATAAGACACGAAACCCGAAAAATTTACCACCGACATCAACAATGCAAACAATGTCGCTTCAACACCAGCCGGACATAATCGTGCCGCCAACACCAACACTGGCATGAAGGCAATTTGCCCCATCACCGTAAGAATCAAACTGTCGCCCAAACTAAACCATTGATCGCTGATTCCCAATGTCCGATTGTAATGCGTCACCAAAATCAACATCGACAATCCCAACATCGAAGCAATTACTGTAGACCATCCAAAAATCACACGGAATGGAACAGTCTTGAGAAATCTTTGAAATACCCAAATGCCCACGATCGCCGCAAAACTCGTCACCAACCGAACCCGACCCAAAAACTCCGGCTGAAACCCCAATTCATTTGTATAAAAATAGAAAAATGCAGACTCCCCACTCGGCATCGCCTGCCAAAGGAACAAAAACGCCGTCGGCAACCAAATACTCTTTTGACTCACCGCCGCCTTCAATTGCGACAACTGCCCCTTTACCTCAGCCCACTCCGACCGCCCACTCGATCGCTCCTCCGCAATCAACCAAGCCACCGCCGCCACAATCAACGGAAACGTCGCCGTAATTAAAAACA
>JAJAYH010000260.1 GCA_026786325.1 Alkalinema sp. CAN_BIN05
GGAGATGGGTTTAAAACTAGTTTTTCTGAGGACGATGCAGAATTTGCCAGACTGTAGTATATTATTGACATCTGCGTGATGGTTGTCGAAGAAGTTCGCCCATTGCAATGCCTTGGAGAGGTGGCAGAGTGGTTGAATGCGGCTGATTCGAAATCAGCTTTAGGGTCACACCTAACGGGGGTTCGAATCCCCCCCTCTCCGTATTTATCACAGAATTCATATGTAGTGAGTCAGAATCCTATTGTGTAAATATTTACATTTAAGCGGCTCTAACGTTAACAATTGCTTCGATCGATCGGAGTTTTCGTCACTCTTTGGAACAATGTAATCACTTGCTTAACCCGAAAGGAGAATATTCCATGTCCCCGATGTTATTTGCAGCAGTTCGCACCATTGAGTGGAATCCCAATGTGGCGGCTGTAATGATTGGTTGTAATGTGTTGGCGATCGTGATTGGTAAATTAACGATCCGTCAGCAAAATGTTGGCTTGGGACTACCTGCTGGTCCATTCTTCGGCGGCATGAGCCACGGAGCAATGTTGGGCGTAACCAGCTTTGGCCATGTTTTGGGTGCGGGTACAATTTTAGGATTGTCGAGAATGGGCGTTCTGTAAAGATTGAATAGGTTTCATTACGCAATTCTTCGCTTTTAAGCGTTTAATCTGTGGATGGGTGGTTCATTTTTGAGCCACCTATTTTTTGTGCTTGCAAAGTTGAATTTTAACACTTGTATTTGAATACAATATTCGGTATACGAATTTATGGTTTAATCAAATACAGTATTTTTAGGAACGGGCATAATGACGATCGTTGTTCAGACAGTAAGGTCAACTCTTCGATCTCGTCTAAAATCATCTGTATTTGTAGCGATAGCCCTAAGCCTATTTACCCTAAGCGGTTGCCAGTCAACGGTTCCCACAGCCACAACCACAGCCGATCGTATTACCTTCGGGACAACCGCCACCATTAGCACCGTTGATCCAGCCGATGCATATAGTAGCATTGCGGGAATTCTGCTCCATAACTTGGGCGATCGGCTCTACGTTTATAAACCGGGCACCACCGAACTCGTGCCACAGCTTGCAATAGCAATGCCGAAGATCAGTCCCGACGGTTTGACCTATGTGATCGGACTGCGACAGGGCATTGTGTTTCATGATGGTGAAAAATTTGACGCAACGTCAATGATGTTTTCATTGAATAGGTTTATCAAGAATGGTGGGGCACCGTCGTTTTTACTGTCCGATGCAATAGAAACCATTCAAGCAACATCCGACTATGAATTAACAATCAAACTCAAAAAGCCATTTACTGCATTCCCCGCGCTCTTAGCATTTTCGGGCACTTGCCCCATTTCACCAAAAGCCTATGAAATTAAAGCCGGAAGCTTTAAACCTAAAGAATTTGTGGGAACTGGTCCCTATAAATTAGTATCTTTTGGAGTCGATCGGATTCGGTTAGAACCTTTTGCGCAATATTGGGGGGACAAAGCAAAGAATGGAGGCATTGATATCCAAATCTTCTCTGGTGCATCAAATTTGTTTAATGCATTTCGCACCGGAAGCATCGATATGGCATTACAAGGATTAGCGATCGAGCATATCAAATCACTCCAAACCCAAGCAACGGAAAAGCGTTGGCAAGTGATTGAGCAAGCCGGAAGTGGTATGGACTACTTGAGCTTAAATGTGAATTCGGCCCCACTCGATCGGCTTGAAGTGCGTCAGGCTGTTGCTGCGGTGATGGATCGATCGGTATTGCAAGATCGCGTATTTAATCAACAAGTCGTACCGCTGTATAGTCTGTTGCCGAATACATTGAGTGAACAAGTTCCGAGCTTTAAAACAGATTATGGGGCGAGTGCGAATATCGAGAAGGCCACGCAACTATTAACAAAAGCGGGATATTCTAAACAAAATCCGCTGAAGCTGGAGCTTTGGTACCGATCGAACCTGACCAACGATCAATTGGCAGCAATTACAATCAAAGGTGTGATTAAAAAAACATTGCCAGATTTATTGAAAATAGAACTCAATGGCGTGGATTCAGCGACAGCCTATAAAAATCTCGACAAAGGCGCATATCCGATGTTTTTGTTAGATTGGTCACCAGATTATTTAGATGCGGATAGCTATATTCAACCCTTTGTCGATTGTGCAAAAGGGGATACAACATCGGGCTGTAAAGAAGGCGCATCCGCACAACAGGGTTCATTTTATTTCAACGATCGGGTGAATACCTTAATTGCTCAGAGCCGAAAGACGACCAATCCCGAAGAACGACGATCGGTATATGGTGAATTACAAGCGATCGTAGCCCGTGATGTCCCGTTCATTCCACTATGGCAAAGTAAAGATTATCTATTTGTACAAGAACGTATTCAGGGCGCAGCATTAGAAGCAACCCAGAAGATTTCATTTAGTAGATTACAAAAGCGATAGGTACTATGGTTCGTACTTGACCGATCGATCGGATTGGTAATTTAGGGCAGTGATTGAAAGGGAGTTACGAATTTAATTGTGTGACAAAGCGATCATACTCTTCTGAAGCAATTCCCAATTGAAGAATCGCCATAACTTGTCTCATTTCGCCATTGATTAGCGCAGTACGATCGAGCCAAAGTCCAGGAAAAACACGACTTCGAGTAATTCCATCCTCATCCGACAACAGATCAACATATTGTCCATCCTGCAAATAGAACCAATCGATCTGTCCATCCAAAACCCGCCACACCAAATATTCCTGCACACCATTTCGTTGATAGGCCGTTTTCTTTGAACCTAAATCAATGGAAACAGTACTCGCCGCAATTTCTGCCAATAACTCCGGCGCACCTTCAATGTAATCATCTGCTGAAACGATCGACTGACCACCACATTCAGGATCAATCAATAGTGCCAAATCCGGCTGTGGCTCATTTCCCCCATCCAATCGAACAGAAGGTGCATCCCCCACAATTGTCCCATCTGTCGCAATGTGATAGGTTGCAAGCCAAGCATTCAGCAAACTATGCGGTTGTCCATGGCTTCTCAATCGCAACGCGGCAGCAGACATATAAACCACTCCTTCAATTAATTCTGCTTTGCAATTTGCAGGCATTGCCTCATAGCGACGATCGAATTCATCTCGTGACAACCGATCGCCGTTTTCTAGGGGATGTACTGTAGTTTGAATTGAGTTTTTCAGGAGAGTCGTTTGAATCATTTCTTTTACCCTTTTAACATCCAAACTAATTTTGCTAGTAGTGGTCCGATCGGATCAATGCCGTAATCTTTCAGATCGATCGTCACTGTTTGTTCTTCCAGTTTCAAAAATCGCCATAGAATACCACTGCTCACACAGCCATAAATTACTCCTACAGATTGTTCTGACATTTGATTAAAGCGTTGTGCTGCAATCATTTCTGCCATACATTGTCCCATACCAGTATTCAAATCCGCTTTCTTCGCCTCAACCAAAACCACCACTGGGGCTTCAATTTCAAGTTGTTCTGTGGATTGACTGAAAATAAAATCGCAAATACCTGACAGTCCTAAACCCGCATCCACAGTAAAATCTTGACCTGAAAAAAGACTCACTTGACGATTGAGATATTTGCGAACTTCAACCAAAATAGGGCTAATTAAGAGTTCAGATTTTGCCTTTTCACTAGGGGACGCAACCGCTAATGGAATGGTTTCCAACAAAATTTCAATTAGGGTTTGGCTGGGTACGATCGGTTCTAATTCAGGGAAAAATGACGGACCTTCGATCGTGGTAATCCCAAATGTTTGTTTCACTTTACGAACAGTAAAATCACTGTATGCCATTGCTATGGTCTCTCAAATAGTTTGCTTCAAACCGTCAATTGTTTCATAAACCAACTCGCTGCCGCAGTATTTGTTTCTTCCGAAAGACGTTCCAAGGTTTGTTCTAGAAGATCGATTGGGAGTCCTTCTAAGATTTGGGAAATAACGATCGGTTCATACTCTCCCGACTCCATCAACCCAAATGCAAACAATCGGGCCCTTTTCACATCTATCACCAAATATTCCGCAACCCCCAAACTGGCATACATTCGATTTTGTTCATAAAGATCCAAAGTCAATGATGTTTCTGCTTTTTCACCCACCAAATCAGGTACACGA
>JAJAYH010000261.1 GCA_026786325.1 Alkalinema sp. CAN_BIN05
ACTTAAAAGAGTCTATACCTCTATTTACAGATGAAAGTGTCAGCATAGTATCAGTAGTATGTGGAACCCAGTCAATTAATGACTCAAAGAATTCATACTTAGTATTAAGTCGATTTAGTAGCTGGGTTGAAGTTCAATGGAAACAACTTGATTATATGAGGTCTCTGTTTGGAGATCGCAGAGGTGGTCTTTTTGTTCTCACCCCAAATGATGCTGAATTGTTTCAGGCTCATGCACCAAATTTTTCTAGCTGGATTGGCTCTAGAATTTATGATATAAGAATAAATGAAGAGAACTTAGATGAGGAAGAGTGTGAGGAGAGGCTAGCAATTTTACGTCAGCAAACAGGCAAGACTGATGAACATATTATTAGTCTTGCTCAGGCTGGGAATCTACCGCGAGAGCCTGAGTACCGAGAGTGGATGATACTATTCCGGAGAGGTGATTTAGTAGGTCGGCAAAGAAGTTTGGCAACAATATAGCCAGAAAATTCAAAATCGTATCTTCCAATCAGATGTTATTCAACTGCAAGATATAAAGAATACTAAAGCTCTCCATCGAATTTTTCTTAATGTATTGAACAAAGCCTGTGACGACGGGACTCTTAAGACAAGTATGCATGAACTCAGGGGTTTATTGAAAATGACACCTCCCAGTGATGGCAAAGTTGAACTGACTGGAGGGGTAAGAAACTTTAAACGGAGTCACGAGATGCCTCATTTCTCTCGTCACGATGGCTGTTGGTTTGACTTCGCTATAATGATTGATGAGAATTCAACACCTTCTGAAATCATTGCGTTTAACTTTGAAATCCGTTTTCCAGATTCAGTCCCTGTTCAATATATCCGCTATGACTTGAATATACCTGATCATAATAATGAAAGCCACGGACTAAGATTTCACATACATCCTGGGTGTGACGATTTTAGATTACATAGTCCACCAATCAGTCCACTTGAGATTCTTTATTTGTTTCTGTATGATTTTAAAATTCCTAGAAAACTCCGCCAGATTTAGCGGTTAGGGATGTGAGGTTTAACAAAATCCCGCTGGGTTAGGAGATGGTAGGCGATATCCTTGTAGTTCCGGGTTTCAAGAACATAGGGGCGTGTTCCAAAACTAGTGAAAAAATATAGGAGTGGTCTCTTATTTTGAAGCATTATTTGGGAATTAAGTAGAGTTTCAAATCTTGAGTAATGCGTCGATCTCACCAATTGACGTATTACTCAAGGAGTTGCATTTATTCAAAGGGGTATCGCGCGATCGGTCCAAATGTATATTTATAGTGAATCCACTATTTAGCAACCTTATTTAACAATGGAAATCCCATCGCAGCACGCTTTTTAAGATGTGCCGTGGCCACTTGTTTAGATAGATTTCGGGCACGGCCAATGTAGCGCGTCCGTTCTGTGACCGAAATTACGCCTCGGGCATCCAACAAATTGAATGTATGAGAACATTTCAGTACATAGCTAAATGCAGGAAGCACCAATTCACGCTCCATCAATCGCAGAGCTTCTTTTTCATACAAATCAAATAGATTAAATAATAATGCTGAATCTGACGCTTCAAAGTTATAAGTACATTCTTCAATCTCGCCTTGTAAATGAACATCCCCGTAGGTCAGCGCATCATTCCATTTAATATCAAAGATTGAATCTACGCCTTGCAAATACATGGTCAGTCGTTCAAGACCATAGGTAATCTCCACGGACACGGGTTTGCAATCAATGCCACCGCACTGCTGAAAATAAGTAAACTGCGTCACTTCCATGCCATCCAACCAAACTTCCCAACCCACGCCCCAAGCGCCCACGGCTGCATCTTCCCAGTTATCTTCCACAAACCGAATGTCATGATCCTCCGGTTGAATGCCCAAGGCTCGCAGGGAATCTAGGTAGGTTTCTTGAATATTTTCCGGCGACGGTTTGATTAAGACCTGATATTGATAGTAATGCTGGGTACGGTTTGGGTTTTCACCGTAGCGACCATCTCCCGGACGGCGGCATGGCTCAGGATAAGCAACAGACCAAGGTTCAGGACCGATCGCCCGTAAAAATGTATGGGGACTTTTTGTGCCTGCGCCCTTTTCAGTGTCGTAGGGTTGAACAATCAGGCAACCCCGATCGCTCCAAAATTGATTCAATGTAGCAATGACAGACTGAAAATTCACCGCAACTCTCCCGAGGCACAACCTATTGTCAGTGTCCATTGTGAGGCATAGCGGCAAGGTAATGATGGATCGATCGCAAAAAACTCGAGGTAGTCCCCTTGCGTAGAGGCCAGATAAAAATAGTCCAGCCTAGAAGCCCTACAGGATAAAGCTTTCAGAGCTACCGATTATTCCTCATCCTTTACAAAAGGGCACTACCTCAGTTTGATCGGGCTTTTTTGTGGACCTTTTTATAAACTTCAACGGCCCGCATTTCGCTTTAATTGTTGTAATTCTTCTTCTGTTTCCCACAACGCAAACTTCTTCTCTAAAGGATCGCTTGGTGTTTTTGCTGTCGGCTTCACGTCTTGCCAAGAATTTGTGGCTGAACTACTGCGATCGGTGGCACGATCTGATCGGGCTTCTTCGAGTTTGACTTGTAGTTCTTGACGGCGTTGTTGAACTTGAATGGCCAGTTTTTCAGCTTGGGGAATCCGATCGCGCAGGAGTTCCATTTGGCCCCACACTTGATTACCCTCACGCAGAAGCTCCGATTCGTGTGCCTCGGCCAATAGGACCAGATCGTTTCGACCCGCTTGTTTGGCTTTTTGAATCCTAATGTGCCAGCGTTTGATTTCTTCTCCGGTCGCTCGGATTTTGGATTCCACTGTTTGCAATCGAGATTTCAAATCCGACAACAGCCGATCGGACTCGCGCTGCTGTTCTGCCAATTTTTCATCAAGGGCTTGCAGTTCTAAATGAGGATTATTTTTCAGAAATTCATCAATCTGTGTTTCTAAAAATTTGCTGACATCATCAAAAAGTCCCATAACTTGCCCGCCTAATAATTCTTTTAACTATTGTATTAAACTATTGTAAAGGCGATCGTCGGTCTGTGCGATGGGTCAGAGGATAGGATTTTGCGGTACGGTTATGGAAGTTTTTTGCGTGAGGATTAGGATGAGTGGAAGTTGGCAAGATTGGGTGTTTACAGTGGGATATGTTTCGATATTGGGATTTGTGATTTTTATGGTGTTGCGACCAGGAAATAAAGAATAAAAAGTGAATCTATTCTTCTTGAAGAAATTTGAGTTGTTCAATATCTAAACCCATCACTTCAGCGATCGTTTCAATTGACATATTTCGTTGGAATAGATTGAAGGCGGTCGATCGACGTTCTTGCTCTAGTTGCTCCTCTAACGATCGACGAATCAATTGTTCACGTTCCCGCGAAATTTGTTCTCTTACCCGCACCACCCATTCCTCTCTAAGGGCATTTTCTGGAGCAGGGTGGCGTTTCCCAAACTCGTCATACCAATAGATCCAATCTCGCTGAACGCCTTCTTGAAAGCCAAATTCAAGGCCAATGCCCAAGTCAAGTTCGGGGAGCCAAACCGGATTTCCCATTTGACGGATATATGTTCCCTGGGAATCTAATTTGTATACTTCAAATATTTCGTGTTTGTCCCGTCGATAATGAGTTGGATTGTAAATCACATAATACAAAACGCCCATTTCTGCATAACGACGAAACTTTTCACTGTATTCCTTACCCGGCTTTTTTGAGACGACTTCTAATACCAATTGTGGCATTACTTTTTCTTGATGCACCACATAACTTAAACGAAGTTTATTGCTATCACG
>JAJAYH010000262.1 GCA_026786325.1 Alkalinema sp. CAN_BIN05
CCCCCAAACAGCATTTCCAATGCTGCGCCTTCAACCACTCGGCCATCTCTCCAGGCCATCCGAGTCAGGTAAAACAAATTACCTCACTGAAAAAACATAGTAGCAGACATCCCGGCATAATGGATAGAGCTAATCTAAAACTTCTTGACACGGACGATCGGTCCGTTTTTCCTATGCCCCAAAATCCCTCGACCGCTCCCGTTAAAATCCACACCGTTCGGATTCACAATCGCCAAACAGGAACCACCAACGAACTCAAAGTCCCCAGCGATCGGTATATTCTCCACTGCGTCGAAAACCAAGGCGTAGACCTGCCCTTTTCCTGTCGAAACGGAGCATGTACAGCCTGTGCCGTTCGAGTTCAGTCCGGTGATTTACTACAACCGGAAGCCATGGGACTTTCGCCAGAACTCCAAAGCATGGGATATGCACTGCTCTGTGTTAGCTATGCTCAGTCGGATTTGGAGGTGGAAACCCAAGATGAAGATGAGGTGTACGTGCTTCAGTTTGGTCGAAATTTTGGACGAGGTAAGGTTCGATTTGGCCTACCGTTGGACGATGATTAGGGAATTATGAATTGAGATTTTTGATCTCTTTTGACGATCGGGTGTACTTTTTTAGGTTTGATATATGACTCGTGACGACCTCGCTCGGTATCTAGATATTGCAACGATCGCAGCCCAAGCGGGAGGTAAAGAACTACAGCATTATTGGGGCAATCTTAAGGCCAATGATGTTCAGGAAAAACGTCCCGGCGATCTGGTTACAGAAGCCGACAAAGCTGCCGAAAAAGCTGTTCTGACTGTTCTTCAGCGTCACGTTCCGGATCATGCGATCTTGGCGGAAGAGTCGGGAATGCAAGGCGATTGGGATGCGGAGTACCTCTGGGCTATTGATCCCTTAGATGGCACGACAAATTACGCTCATCAATATCCTTGTTTTGCGGTTTCAGTGGGTCTGCTGCACAAGGGTATTCCGATCGTTGGCGTAGTTTACAATCCCATTCACAATGAGCTTTACCGCGCCGCTACCGGACTCGGGGCCACCTGCAACAACTTGCCTATCCAGGTTTCTAAGACGGAATGTCTGGCCAAAAGTATTCTGGTGACGGGTTTTGCCTACGATCGGCACATTACCCCGGACAATAACTATGCTGAATTTTGTCGGCTCACGCACAAAACCCAAGGGGTTCGTCGGGATGGAGCGGCATCGCTTGACTTGGCCTATGTCGCCTGTGGACGAATCGATGGCTACTGGGAACGAGGACTGTCGCCGTGGGATATTGCAGCGGGCATTGTGATTGTGCAGGAAGCCGGTGGGTATGTAACTGGTTATGATCAGTCGGTTTTTGAGATCCGATCGGATCGAATTTTAGCTACCAATGGCAGGCTACACCGAGAACTCAGTGATGAACTCATAACGATCCGCCCACTGGACGTTGACTTTGGAGATGCTTAAGTTTTTTGATCGGGAGCATAATGAAAAAACAAGATTAAAGAACAAATTTTTCAGAATCGATCGGCAAAGTGTGGATCAACTGATTACACTTTAGATGAAGCACTGATGAAGTTAGCCAACACTTTCAAATCCACAACAATCAGTCGATCGGTTAAACGATCGTGCTTTATGCCTCAAAGACCAAGAGACGAATACCTAGACTCATTTACGCAGGACAAAGACGCATGGTTTTTCAGATTCAGCGAGGGCTATTTTCGAGTGAGTTTGCCGATTATTACGCTCTTTTAGGGATGCCACTGTTTTCTGATGGCAAAGATGTCCGAAAAAGTTACCTAAAAATTGCCCGCCGCCTCCATCCCGACAGCGCCGCCCTTAACTCCAGCGACAAACAATTTGCCGAACAACTCCTCTCCAAGCTCATTAACCCCGCATGGGAATGTCTGGTTCAGGAAAAATCTAAAAATGAATACGACCTAGTGCTTAGACTCAAAGCCAAAGAAGCCGCTGGAAACCCAAATTCGACGGAAGGACTCAGCTCCATCGCCCAAGCCCTATTTGACAAGTCAGATGCGGAACTTGAATACCGCGCTCTAGTCCAGAGCCTCACAGCCAAGCAATTTGAGAATCTATCCCAATGCGAAGAAGTTACCGCCCAGATCAGTGAATTAAATTTGGTCTATCTCATCAAAACCGAAGGCAATTGGACCTCCGGCGGTGGTAAGCCCATGAAGCCCATGGCTACTCCTAGTCCTGCCGCATCCGAGACATCTACAGCCCAACCGCCAATAAATCCCTATGCGGCTCGTCAGTCCTTAGCGGATCCGTACTTCAATCGTGCCGAAATCGCATTCAAACGTCAAAATTATCCCCAAGCCGTTTTAGAATTGCGAGATGCGCTCAAGCTTGAACCGAATAATGGTCGTTCTCATAGTTTGTTGGGAATGGTGTATTTGGAGCAAAAGCAAGGTACGATGGCACGCATTCATTTTGATAAAGCCCTGAGCTTGAATGCCTCGGATGCCATGGCTCTAGAGGGAAAACAGATGCTCCAGAAGATGACCTCAAAATCATCTACTGTTGCGACTGCCAAAGGAAGCACGAATGCTAAAGACGGCGGCAAGTCACCAGGCATGTTTGGCGGATTGTTTGGAAAGAAAAAATAATGGTTTATCAGCCGCCCTCTGGGGCCAGAGATCTATTGCCGCTTGATGTGGCACAGAAAAGTTGGATTGAAGATCGGCTTCAGCAGGTCTTACATCGCTGGGGCTATCATCGCATCATCACCTCGACTCTAGAGCGGATGGACACGTTGATGGCAGGCGGGGCGATCGCATCCCAGCAAATCCTCCAAATCCAAACGAGTAGTGACGAAGTATTGGGGCTACGGCCTGAATTTACGGCATCTATTGCCCGAACTGCGGTCATGAGGCTTTCGGATAAGAGCTATCCGTCTCGTCTTTATTACAATGCGAATGTTTTTCGTCGTCCCCAAGAAGGTAGCCACAGCACCCAGCAAGAATCCTATCAAGCGGGAGTCGAGTTGCTCGGCGGCGGTGGGGTTTTGGCGGATGCGGAAATTTTGTTGTTGGTGATGGATTGTTTGAATGGCATTGGTTTGGCCGATCGCTGGCAAATGGTCTTGGGGGATGCGGGCCTAACCCGATCGCTCCTGTGGGAATTTCCGAAGCCATTGCGGGGGAAGGTTCGTCATGCGTTAGCCCATCTGGATCGGGTTGCCTTAGAAACCATTCTAATGGAAGAAGATTTGCGATCGAGGGCTTTGCAAATTTTGGACTTGCGCGGCGAACCGGAAGCCGTGATTAAAAAGCTCAGCCAAATGCCACTAGATGACTATCAGCGACAGGCGGCGGTTAATTTGCAGCGATTAATTTCGCTGTTACAAGCAACAGCCCAAAAACGTGGACTTCCCGATCGATTTCCCATTGTTCTAGATCTGAGCCTAATTCGCACGTTTGACTACTACACGGGCATCGTATTTGAGGTCATTGGCGATCCGGCTTCAGGGCAACAAATCTTAGGTCAAGGCGGGCGCTATGACGAATTGCTCAGCACTTACCATCCCCAATCAGAATCGATTCCGAGTATTGGTTTCTCGTTGGAAATTGAGCGACTTCACCAAGCCCTATTGCCCACTGGACAACTGCCAAAACGGACGACGACTAGTGAAAAATTGGTGGTTGCCGAGTCCGTGGAGGTTTATCCTATAGCGTTAGCACAGAGTCAAATTCTGCGAGAATTGAATCCATCAGCTCAGATCGAAATCTATTTGCGATCGCCCGATGGTACAGCAACGATCGATCGTGAGACGATTTACGACCATGCTCGACAGCAATCTATTCTCGAAATTGTTTGGATTCGCGCCAATGGTTCGATCGATGTTGAAATGCTTTAGTTACAATTTCGTGATTCTCTAAAACAACGTTATTTCTGGGTTCTAATCATGTCTCATTCTATTGTTACCGACATCTGTGAAGGGGTTGCAGATTGCGTCGCTGCTTGCCCTGTGGCTTGTATCGATCAAGGCCCAAACAAAAATTACAAAGGCACCGATTGGTATTGGATTGATTTTTCGACTTGTATTGATTGCGGGATTTGTGTTCAGGTTTGTCCTGTAGAAGGCGCTATTGTCAATGAAGAGCGACCTGATCTTCAGCGTACTCCTGGCGTGTATTAAGCGGCGGCTTGAATGAGCCAACCGATTGCATCACAGAATTGCGATCGGCCCTAGTGACACTCTTTTACTCTATTCGTCATAGTGAAATCGAGCAGACTTCAATCGAATCCGATCGTTCCCCACCCCATCCACTAAGTCGTTGAGTTGGGAGAGTTGTATTATTTTAGAGAGTACTACGTGGGATGCTGGTGATGAGTGATGATTACAATATGCTCGATCGGGTCTCTCAACGACAGCGTTTATTTGAATTGGCGACGGTTTTTTTGAAGTTGGGGACGATCGCATTTGGCGGTCCAGCAGCTCATGTGGCGATGATGGAGGAGGAGGTTGTGACTAGGCGATCGTGGATGACGCGGGAGAAGTTGCTGGAATTGTTTGGGATGACTAATTTGATTCCGGGTCCGAATTCGACTGAATTGGCGATGCAGATTGGTTACGATCGGGCGGGTTGGTGGGGATTGGTTATTGCGGGAGTTTGTTTTATTGGTCCGGCGATGGCGATTGTTTGGGGATTGGCGATCGGGTATGCACAAACTCAAACATTGCCACAGTTGTCTGGAGTACTGTATGGCATAAAGCCTGTGATTGTAGTAATCATTCTTCAGGCATTGTGGAAGTTAGGGCAAAAGGCTGTGACGGATTGGGTTACGGGATTGGCTGGAGTTGTGGCGATCGGGGCTTATTTTTTTGGTTGGGATGAGGTTGCGGTTTTGATTGGTTTGGGAGGTTTGGTTTGGTTGGTGAGGCGACAAAAAAATGAACTGCTAGCTTGGGTTCCAATTTCGGGTTTATTGGTACAGATTCCAGAGGCTAATCCGATCGGCACTATTAAATCGATCGATTGGACAAATGTGTTTGTAATCTTTTTTAAAATTGGTACTGTATTGTATGGAAGTGGCTATGTATTGTTGGCTTTTCTTCAACGGGAATTAGTCGATCGGAATGGTTGGCTAACATCACAACAATTAATTGATGCGGTGGCAATCGGGCAGTTGACACCGGGTCCAGTCTTGACGACGGCTACATTTATTGGTTATTTGCTAGCGGGAAATTCGGGCGCAATTGCGGGGACGATCGGAATCTTTCTGCCGTCGTTTTTGTTAGTGGGCATTTTGAATCTTTGGGTCATGCCTTGGATGCGATCGGCTGGGTTTAAAGCCTTTCTGGCAGGGGTTACTGCCGGATCTCTCGGATTAATGGCGGGTGTGACATTGACATTAATTCGATCGAGTTTGGTAGATGTCTGGACTATCGGGATTTCAATTTTGGCGGCGATCGTACTTTTGAAGTTTAAAATAAACTCAGCAGTATTAATTTTAGTCGGTGGTGCGTTCGGATGGATACTGCAATTTAACAGTTTTATTTTTTAATAGTTTGCAGGAATCCGATCGCCCTTCAACATCTGGAACTGTTAAAAATCAACCAATTGTAAAACAGGTCATTTTTTGTGGATATAATGAATCCAAGCGCCTGATCGGTTTATATCAAAAACTGTTTGATAATAAACCATTTCAATTCAAGCCCCAGAGATGCACGTATAGCCCATTGATTGTCCCAATTACCCATCCGTAAATTCCGGGCTAATAGCGAAAACCTGTTGAAACAGATTAAAAACCTACTCTAAGAGGTTTTCAGTCCGTTTTAACGGACTTTGGCTATTAGGCTGGGATTTTAATCCCTATGGGTGAATAACGAAGCGCGCAATTGGCCAACAGAATCATTTATTCGTGGGTAGTCTATGGCATAGACTACCCATTCCTTACTCAATTACGATTTCTAGAATCTGAGAATTATCGGTCTTCCACGCCTTTAAGATATAAGAATGCTGTATCAAAAAATGCAACTAATGCATCAGAATTCAGATCTGATGGCACAGTATTGAGATACCCCATTTATGTCACTCACTGAATTGAATCATAATGAAAACACAACGTTCCCTCTCGATTTTTCTGAGCGCACTGGCCTTTGTTAGCACCACAGCAACGCTCACCACCGCTGTTCAAGCCCAAGACCGCATCGCCCAATCCATCCCCATGAGCCGAATGCTCCGAACCCTCACCGTCTCCGGGCGCGGCACGGAATCGATTCAAACCACAATCGCTCAAGTCAGACTTGGGGTTGAAGCTCAGGGCAAAACGGCGGGTGATGTCCAAGCGGTGCTAGCAAAACGATCGAATGCGGTCGTCACGTTTCTTAAATCTCGCAATGTCGAAAAGCTGGAAACAACCGGAATTAGCTTAAATCCGGTCTACAGTTACGAAAATAATAAACAAGTTCTCACTGGATATAGCGGCTCAAATATGGTCGTTTTTCGCACTACCAACAATGCTGCTGGAGAGATCATTGATCAATCCGTCAAGTCCGGTGCTAGTCGGATTGATGGCATTAGTTTTATTGCGACAGATGACGCGATCGCCGCCGCCCAAAAAATTGCATTGCGCCGTGCCACCCAAGAAGCCCAAGCCCAAGCCAATGCCGTTCTCAGTGTCTTGAATTTTACCCAGAAGGACATTGTTAGTATTCAAGTTAACAATGCCGTCCCACGTCCGCGTCCCGTGGAAATGAATGAAGCAGCTATGCAATCTCGAAGCACTAAAATTATGGCCGATCCGACTCCGATTTTAGGCGGAGAACAGACAGTTGAAGCTTCTGTGACCCTGGAAATTAGTTATTAATTGATTGCATAATTCATGGGGGTGTGCGGCCTTTTGTCTTGCTATCTAAGTCTAGTAAATCTGCTATCCTTAATTAAAAACTTTATGAGTTTCGAGACGATCGTGCAGAGCAACCCCAAACTAGAATTAAATGAACCCAGTCCAGACCAACCCAGTCAGGACCATAATCGAGGACTCCAGCGGATTATCTCAGGAATCACCCAAGTACTAGAGCGTGATGCGTTGGTCCAAAAAACCACAGATGCTGCCAGAATTACATTAGCCATCGATCGGGTTGTTCTTTATTACTTCTTTCGTAAGTGGGAAGGGCGGGTTACATTTGAATCTTTGAGTTCAGACAAGTTCTCTATTCTAGGTTCAACAGGCCCAGATGAGTGTTTCAACGGCGACTATGCCGCAATGTATCTGGATGGCCGAGTCAGAGCAATCACCAACATCGACAACGAGCCGATCTCCGATTGTCACCGCGAATTTCTTAAGGGTTTACAGGTCAAAGCCAATCTCGTGGTGCCAATTTTGACCCAACGAGGACTGTGGGGATTACTGGTCGCGCATCATTGTCAATCCGTGCGCCATTGGCACGATGCTGATATCCAGTTGATGAAAGCGGCTGCACAAACGCTGTCCTCTGCGCCGTCGATCAAGAATAGCTAAGGTTGAAAATTGCCTAGCGTCGTCCGATCGTTTGTACTGCAAACAGACTACCAATCAACCCGATTGTGCCGCCAAACCCCAGCAACACTAACGGTAAAATCCAGCCTTTTCCACTGTCTATCAGTAGACCTTGAAATAGATCGGTTTGTTGGGACGCTAGACGGCTTAAGGTAAGGAG
>JAJAYH010000263.1 GCA_026786325.1 Alkalinema sp. CAN_BIN05
GGCATCAGCCCTTCCCCCCGAAACACCCGCCGAAAATTGCGACTCGCCTCAATCACCACCACGGGAAGTCCTCGTTCCGCCAGCAAAAGCCCTAACGTCGCCCCCGTCGGCCCTGCGCCCACAATAGCGATCGGTTTTGTGTTCATCGCCACACCAGCCCCTAATCGAATTCAATACCGTCTCTAATGCCATCATACGCATCAGAAGCGATCGCAATCGGTCTTATAATCAGAACGCACGATCGTCAACTTGTCCGATCGTTTAGTCTCCGCATTGGTGAATTCGTAATGTCGTTATTTGATTGGTTTGCAAATCGTCGCAAAGAATCTCCCGAGCCGTCCCAACCCGCCGATCGCGAACGGGAAATTGCCGATGGACTCTGGACAAAATGTGATTCCTGCGGCGCACTAACTTACACCAAAGATCTACGCGCCAATCAAATGGTTTGTCTTGAATGCGACCATCACATGCGGGTCTACAGTGATGAGCGGATCCGACAACTAATCGATGCTGACACCTGGCAGCCTATGGACGAAACGCTTCACTCTATTGATCCATTAGGCTTTCGCGATCGTAAACTCTACAGCGATCGTCTCCGGGAAATGCAAGACAAAACAAAACTCGTGGATGCCGTCCAAACTGGACTAGGAAAACTAAACGGAAATCCTGTAGCGCTCGGCGTGATGGACTTTCGCTTCATGGGCGGCAGTATGGGATCCGTTGTGGGTGAAAAGCTAACTCGGATGATCGAAAAAGCCACCGCCGATCGGATCCCAGTCCTCATCGTCTGTGCCTCCGGTGGTGCTCGAATGCAAGAGGGAATGCTGAGCTTGATGCAAATGGCCAAAATTTCCGGTGCCCTCGAACGCCATCGCGAACAACGCCTTCTTTATATCCCTGTCCTGACGCATCCGACAGCGGGCGGAGTCACGGCTAGTTTTGCGATGTTGGGGGACATTATTATTGCGGAACCCAAAGCAACAATAGCCTTTGCGGGTCGTCGTGTGGTCGAACAAACTCTGCGCGAAAAACTGCCCGATGATTTCCAAACCTCGGAATATCTGCTGGCTCATGGATTAGTTGACACCATTATTTCGCGAACTCAGCTTAAAAAGACCCTCGCCCAACTGATCAGTCTGCACCCAGCGCCTCAACTAATCCCATCTTGATCGCCGGTTGGAGCGTGAAACGGGAGACGATCGGCCTTGATTTGACCTCAAATATGTCGAAACGTAACAGTCTGCTCTAAGAAACGCAGTGTTCTTCGCCCCTTCCCCTGATAATAATATTCATAGAACTATTGTGTTGTGTCTGAACCGAGCACGTCTGAAGGAGAACCATGCTTAAAAGATTGTTTGGGATTGCGATTGCTGCGATCGTGTTCCTTTTCCAAGTTGTCCCCGCCGCGCAAGCCGCCCAAATGGATGTCGCAACTCGGACAGTCCCCTTTAATCCAGAGGGTGCTACGTTGACGCTAAGCCTCAAGCAGGTTTCTGAGGGTAAGCGCCTGTTTCAATATGCCTGTGCCCAGTGTCATGCAGGCGGTGTGACTAAAACCGATCCAAACGTAGGTCTAGACCCTGAAGCCCTAGACTTAGCAACGCCTCCCCGGAACACCGTTGCTTCGTTGATTGATTACATGAAAAATCCAACTAGCTACGACGGCGTTTTGGAAATTTCGGAAATGCATCCGAGCCTAAAGAGTAAAGATACCTTCCCTGAAATGCGAAATCTCACAGAGGAAGATCTCACCGTCATCGCGGGTCATGTACTCATGATGCCTAAGGTCGTGGGCAATCGTTGGGGCGGCGGTAAAATTTTCTATTAATCTGCTTGAATTGAATCGTTACAGGACTTAACATTAAGTCCTGTCGTAAAAGATGACGCTTGGAATTCTGAGCGTCATCTTTTTGTTTAATTTTGACGCTTGTTTTATCCACCGTTGTAGGTCTCGTCCCATGGTTCAGAGTATTAGAACGCAATTCATAACGCTCTACACCGAACTTAGAATAGTAATCTTGGGGTCAATCTTGGGGTCAATCTTGGGGATTATACTGCTGACCATGACTACAGCTTTGCCAGCCGAAGCTCTTCCGGATCCTTACATCGCCCAATACCTCAAAGTCCAACCCGATGAAGTTGCGATCATGGTTAAAAATGACAGCGGCATAACCAAAAAATTTGACTATGCCACCTTACTGAAGGGGAAAGAACTTTTCAGCCAAAATTGCCAAAGCTGTCACGTCGGCGGGGCGACCTTGACACGTCCCGAATTGCCATTATCACTTATAGCCCTTCAAGGCGCGACTCCTCCTAGGGCGACGATCGACGCCTTGGTGAAATATATGCGGTATCCCTTGGGCTATGACGGAGAGGATGATAATTATGGTTGTCGAGAAATCAAACAAACTTGGCTGAGCGATCCTGAGGTCGAAGCGATCGCCGGATTTGTCCTTCGAGCTGCCGAAAAAGCCGCAGGCTGGGGAACTAGCGATTTGTTTTAGAGAAATATTTTAATGGTTCCAACATTTTTTAATGGATCCAACATAAATGAATGGATCCACACCAACGCTCTATCCGTTTTCTCTACAGAATTTCTTCATCTATGACAACTTGTCTAAGTTATAATTATGAGTAAAAGTTTATAGATTTAAGGAAACGTTATGAAGTTTTTTGCAGCAGCAGCCCGTAAATTGACAATCGTCTCCGTCGCACTCGTGATGATGGTCGCGACTTTCTTTCTGAACACCGCTGATGCTTCTGCATCCGAAGTCATGATCACGATGGGCGGCAAAAAAGGATTGGTTTTTGAACCCGCGATCGCAACCATCAAAGCGGGCGACACTGTAACTTGGACTGTGGGTGCCTTACCTCCTCACAACGTTCAGTTTAACAAGACTCCTGGCGATGCTGCATTAGGTGCATCCCTATCCCACAAAGGTCTCGAAGGTAAAGGCAAGAGCTTCTCCGTCACCTTCCCCGCTGATGCTCCCGCTGGTGAATATGACTACTTCTGTATGCCTCATCGTGGCGCTGGTATGGTCGGCAAAATTATCGTTGGCTAGTTAACCCAAATTTGGGACGGTTGAAATAATTTAAAACGGGGGTGGGGCTATTGCAGTCTTTCCTCCATTTTTTTTTGCAACTTTTGTTTAAAACTGAGATCTTGACCGTATATCTTATTGGGGCGGCTATTGCTATCGTGCGATGCATACTTGTATGTGAAGAGCTTGGTATAGTATTGCTAAGGAAATGGTTGACGGAGAAAATCGGTGCAAATCTTGTTTCGATCGGCGCAGCGCTTTGTCCAAAGCTTCAACAATCTAGCGTGGAACAATCGAGTTCTAGGTAGCAGAACATTTCTCGTTCTCACAATTATGCCGATCGTTCTCATAATGTTGAGTCTGATATTCGTCAATCCTGCATTAGCTGCGATCGAAATACCTGTCACGCCACCACCACTCCCCGTGTCTTTGGGTGAACGGGTTTTTACGGCTAATTGTGCGGCTTGTCACATTGGTGGTAACAACATTATTATTGCTGAAAAAAATCTGTCTAAAGATGCGCTGGCAAAATATGAAATGAATTCGATCGCAGCGATTAAAACTCAAGTAACCCTAGGTAAAAATGCAATGCCCGCCTTTGGAGACAATCTTAATTCGGCTGAAATTGAAGCCGTTGCTCGCTATGTCCTGACGCAGTCTCAGCAGGATTGGAAGCGGAGTTCGGTTGGACTGCAATGAGATTGAATGTTGAATTGAGAATTTGGGACTGTAATTCTCGATCGTGATTAAAAAATTGTTACTAAAAAGTCTTGATTAAAAAGGGAGCAAACTTAGATGACTGTTCCTTTTTGTTTTGGAATTGTTTTACTTGCCTAGAATCTATTGAAAAAACCATTGGCGGGACTGCTTAGGGAATGTGAGGTTGCGGGTAGTGTGAAAATCTTCTTGAACTTTTTTGGTTAATCGACGCGAGACTTGTCGGACTATTTGTTTTAGGAGCTGTTCCCCTGTTCCTCGTACTAGGTCGGGCGGTAGGGCTTGGATGAACTTAGGAAACTGAATCGATACGGTGAGTTCTAAGTCCCATTGGACTCGGGTTAGGCGATCGGGCGCATTACCATCCCGATCGGTGCGATCGTGCTCGACTAGCTCCATGGCTGCCCTGAAGTCCACGTCATAACCTTGGGACGCGTAGTTGGGCACAGGAATCGTTTCGATACGATAGACTCGATTATCTCCGGGCAGTAAGTTTAAGCCAATCTTAGGTTCGAGATCAAAGCCCATCGCTCCGTAGCGGCCCACCGCCAGTACATAGCCCGTCTCTCCCAAAGGTTCTACCGTCATCGGCTCAGCACAACGACGAAACCACTCAGAATGCTGATCCAAATACTCCGCCACCAAGGCCGAGGGCGCATACATTTCCATGAAGTCTACGAAATGAGTTTTAAATTGAACGACATCGCTCACAGTGGCTAAGCTCGTAGAAGGTTCATGGGTCTGGGGAAACACAGAATTGGTGGGTTGCGCTTGCATGAATGCTCCTTACGGCTTGGGGTTCACCTATGAATTACTACCGTAGCTTAGGGAAACCGTCCATGGTGTTAGCGAAATCACCGAATCATAGTTCTTCATTGGCTAATGTATCCTGGAATCGACCGTATTGACACAGGGAAACTAAAAGATGAAAGCATTTGTGGCTGGAGCGACCGGAGAAACGGGTCGTCGGATTGTCAAACAACTCCTAGATCGTGGCATTGAGGTGAGAGCCTTTGTGCGGGATGAGGTGAAAGCTCGGGAAATTTTACCAGAAGGCGTTGAGATGGTGACAGGGAATGTGTTGCAAGCTCAAACCCTTAAGGATGCGTTGAAGGGCTGTACGGTTGTATTTTGTGCGACGGGTGCCAAACCTAGCATTGATCCAACGCAGCCCTACTTAGTGGACTTTGAGGGCACTAAAAATTTGGTAAATGCGGCGAAGGTCGAAGGGGTTGAGCAATTTGTTTTGGTCACGTCGCTTTGTGTGTCGAAGTTACTCCATCCGCTAAATTTATTTTGGGGAATTTTAGTTTGGAAAAAGTGGGCAGAGGAATATCTTCAGCGCAGTGGTTTGAGCTACACGATCGTTCGTCCCGGTGGATTGAAGAATGATGACAATGACGATCGGATTATTATGAAGGGGATGGATTCACTATTTGATGGCAGTATTCCTCGCGAGAAGGTGGCGCAAGTTTGTATTGAGTCTTGTTTTGATATGAAGGCTAAAAATAAGATTCTGGAGATTGTGGCCTCGAAAGATGCGGAGGAGAAAAGTATGGCCGATTTATTTGCGGCGATCGCTTAGTTTATCGGCCAGTTTGTACTGAATTTCAGTGGTTTGTACTGAATTTCGATCGGCGCAGTGAGACAGGGAAACGCCATGACTTGTGCGGGAGTTGTGGCGGAGGCGTTTTGGGTAAGACTCGGCCCACTTTGTGCAATACGAGAGTGACGAGTTCATAGGAATTTATAAAAACTCATATGATCCTAGCTGTTAAACATACACTGAATTTTAAAATATAGTCCAATTACCTGCTATCAATTGGAC
>JAJAYH010000264.1 GCA_026786325.1 Alkalinema sp. CAN_BIN05
CATTTGAGCGGTTCTAGGTGGAATATAAAGGCTAAACCGATCGCCAGAGAGCTTCATTGGATACTTATGAATGGCATCACGATAACTCCCTGGATTAATTAAGCCCCAAGTTGTAAAGTCTACCCATTGTTCGCTTGCACTCTTATTAATGGCGACAATTCCCGAATTACCGCGACGGAAGACCAGAACTCTATCGCTTTCATATAATGTCACCATGGGTTGTCCATGAACAGCATTATGAAACCGAATCATAGCCTTGAGATCTGGACGATCGAGAATACTCGCCCATCGGTCTTTATCTTCGGGATACTGACCTACAGATTCATTATTATCACAGAAGACCAACGGAACTCCGCCATCTTTACCTAAGATATAGGCATAGGCTAAATGTTCATTTTGACGATCGAGTAACCAACTACGAAAGCCTTCATTGTAAGGAATATCGTGATTGACAACGAAGGTAATAGCTCGATTCCAAGGCAATGCATTATCATCGTTTTCAGGCCGAGATAGATTCTTTAACGAACCCCTAAAATTAAAGGCATTCCGAATGGTTGTAAAGAGTGGAAAATCATAGGCAGAAATCCAGGTTTCTCTGAGAAAGGGTGCCAAGAAGATGTCTTCATCGCGATCGCTACCTGTCAAAACTTCGCCTAACAGAAACTTATTTGCAATTTCCTTATTGTCAGCAACATTATCGATCATCCGCTCGGTGAGGTGTTTGATCGCATCAATCCGAAATCCATCAAACCCCATCGCCATAAGCGCATCAAACATTTTCCACTGTTGTGATAGCACCCAGGGCGTATCTTTTAGATCTGGCAATCCTGAGAGATCTTCATACTGGACCTCATTGCGATTGGACCAATCGGTAATATTTCCCAATCGGTTGAAGTCATCAATTGAGAATAATCCCTCACTCAAATCACCATATAAGCGATTTTCTTCAAATAACTCAGGGTTGTTTTTGTAGTTTTCTAATTCAGCTTTACCTGGAAAACTATAATGATCTTCTCGATTTTCATTCGCCATATGGTTGACAACCAGATCGGCATAGACCTTAATGGCTGGTGTCATTTGATGACAGAGTTCAATCAATTTTTCGAGATCTTTTTTTCCACCTAAGTACGATAGTAAGACTCGATAATCTTTCGGTTGATACCGTTGCCACCATTGATCGCCGTTGGTATCTGAGTATAGCGATGGCGGAATTAAGATTGCACCATAGCCCAAATCACTGATTTGTTTTACCTCGCGAATTAGATCTTGATATTTCCAGTTAAAAGCATGGAAGATTACATCATTCATAAAATTTTTAGCTGTAATTTGATCTGTGACTTGTGTACAGGGTTGAAACGGTTAAGAAATTCACGATAATATTATTATAATTAAGGAAATTGATTCGTCAATATTTCCCATATTACAAGATATGATGACATTACTCCATCGACAGTCCAGGCTGGAATCTACAAGACTATGATGCATAATTTTATTCCACCCGATCGGTTTTTCCCATACCTGACTTGGACTGATATTCGCGACATGCCGGACAAGTCAAAAGTTGTGATCATTCAACCCGTCGGCGCAATAGAACAGCATGGTCCTCATTTACCCTTGGCGGTGGATAGTGCGATCGGGCTGGCTGTTATTGGTAAAGCCTTAGAACGATTAGATGCGAGTATTCCAGCCTTTGCAATGCCATCGATTTACTATGGCAAATCTAATGAACATTGGCATTTTCCTGGAACCATTAGCATTTCAGCAGAAACGATGATTCGGGTATTGATGGAAACGGGGGAAAGCTTGTACCGTTCAGGGTTTCGTAAATGGGTGTTGATGAATTCCCATGGTGGGCAGCCGCAGATTATCGATATTGTGGCGCGGGATTTGCATGTGAAATTTGAAGATTTTGAAGTATTTCCCTTTTTCACTTGGCGAGTTCCCCATATCACTAAGCAATTGATGACTGAAAAAGAAGGGCGATTGGGAATTCATGCGGGAGATGCAGAAACGAGTTTGATGATGGCGATTTTGCCGGAACAGGTTCGGACCGATCGGTTAGTGTGTGAATATCCTCACGGTTTACCGGAAGATAGTTTGTTGACATTAGAACGTAATTTATCAATTCCTTGGACGACACGGGATATTAGTAAAAGTGGTGTGATTGGTGATGCGACAGTCGCGACAAAGGAGAAAGGCGATCGGATTTTAGACTCATTAGCGCAGGGATGGGCAGACGTGATTGTGGATGTGCATAAATTTGTTCAGCCGCAGCTTTGGAAAGAGAACTAAGTGGTTAATTTTAAATGGTTAAGTTTGCATTTCAGACCTATGCAAGAAAATTTGTAAAACCCTTTGTGACTGCCCATGGGGAATGGTCGGTACGATCGGGGATTTTGATCGCAATAACGAGTGATAATGGGGTGGTGCGACTGGGAGAGATTGCGCCATTACCAGAATTTGGAACCGAGACATTAGCGGAGGCGATCGCATTTTGTAAATCGTTGGGAAATGAGTTTGACACGTTACAGATTCCAGAAAACTATTCTTGTTGTCGGTTTGCGTTTGAGATGGCGGGATCCCCCCTAGCCCCCCTTGGTAAGGGGGGGCCAAGAATGCTTGGAGATAGTCGATCAATTAATCATCCTAAATCTTCACTCATAGTCCCCCTTACCAAGGGGGATTTAGGGGGATCGAACGCTGGCTTATTACCCGCCGGAGCCAAAGCTTTAGACGAATGGCAAGCATTATATTTAAATGGAACCCGATCGTTTAAATGGAAAATTGGAGTCGCAGATATTACATCAGAACTTGAAGTCTTTAAACAACTTTACGAAGTACTTCCCGATGATGCGAGATTACGACTAGATGCCAATGCTGGATTAAATTTAGCACAAGCAAAACAATGGCTTGATGAGTGCGATTGCACTTCAAAAATTGAATATCTAGAGCAGCCTTTAGGTATTCATGAATTTGATTTAATGGTGCAACTGAATCAGGAGTACAAAACTCCGATCGCATTGGATGAATCGATCGCCACCTATGCTCAACTCGAAGATTGCTACAATAGAGGTTGGCGCGGAATTTTTGTTATTAAACCCGCGATCGCAGGCGCACCCTCTCAATTGCGAGAATTTTGTAAAAATCATAAATTAGATTTAGTATTTTCGTCAGTGTTTGAAACTGCGATCGGACGTACGCACGGATTGCAATTAGCTCAAGAGTTAGCCCAGGAATTGGGAACAGGAAGAGCCTTGGGATATGGCACCGATCGTTTTTTTGATCAAACAATTGGACAACCCGTCGGGATTTTAGAATCTGATGCGGGCACATTTTTAGTGAAATTTTGGAAAGCGATCGTAGAAAACCGATCGCTTTTTCTGGGGAATCCACTATGGGGACGATCGGAGTTAGATCAATTTGAAGTCAGTATTCAATTAAATACAGCAAATGAATCCTACATTCACATCCCAACAGGCGGAACATCAGGAAAACTCAAATTTGCAATTCATACTTGGGAAACCCTCAGTGAATCCGTGTATGGAATGCAACAACATTTTAATGTTAATCAAATCAACTCATTCTGTACCTTGCCATTGCATCATGTGAGTGGATTAATGCAATATTTACGATCGTACCTAACAAATGGGCAATTCATCAGTTGGGATTGGAAGCAACTTGAACAGGGCAACTTTCCCGATATTGAATTAGAATCATTCTTCATTTCCCTAGTTCCCACCCAATTGCAACGCCTAATTAATCAACCCAAACTCAAGCAATTCAAAACCATTCTTCTGGGCGGCGCACCGAGTTGGGAAAGTTTGCTAACGATCGCCCGACAAAAAGGATTACCGATCGCCCTCACCTATGGCATGACCGAAACCGCTTCCCAAGTCACAACATTACTGCCCAGTGAATTTCTCGCAGGTCAAACTAACGTCGGAAAACCGCTCCCCCACGTAAAAATCCAAATCCTGAACGATCGAAACGAGATTTGCCCTCCAAACGAAATTGGCCAGATTCAAATCCAATCTAAATCCCAAATGGTCGGTGTTCTAAATATTCGCCCCGATGACCTCGGCTATCTCGACCCAAACGGCCACCTTCACATCATCGGACGCAGCACCGACAAAATCATCACAGGTGGAGAAAATGTTTATCCCAGTGCAGTTGAAGCGCTGATTCTATCAACCGGATTAGTGCAAGACATCTGTGTAATCGGCTTACCCGACGAGATTTGGGGCCAGCGGGTTGTGGCGGTGTGGGTCGAGCCTCCCCCTGAATCCCCCATCATGCCCTCCATTCTCTCAACCTCTTGCCCCCCCCTTACCAAGGGGGGCTGGGGATGATCTCTTCACCAATACCCAAAGCAATGGATTCAACTTCCCCAACTTCCCCGCAATGCTCAAGGCAAAATCGATCGTGCCCAACTCCTTCAATTGATTAAAAAATTAGAAATGTAGTACAAAACTTCGACAGATTACAAATAAAACACTACACTCGTAATACACAATCGTAAACCAACGGAGCAGTCCACCATGCACGCCCTCACCCGAATTTCCACCACTGACATGGAAGTCACCAGCATTCGCCTAGAACGTGAGCTGAAAGAACGACTAAAGGGACTTTCCGGCAGTCAAGGCTATCAGGCACTGATAAGAGATGTCCTTTGGAATTTTGTCCAGCAACGATCGCAAGACTTCCTTCCGAGCATCACCTCCACCGACATCCGCGCCACCATCAACGCCAAGGCTGAACGATCGGAACATTGTTCGTTATCCGGCAAAACCATCCAAATCGGCCAAGAAATTTTTCTGGGGTTGACCAATGAAGGCAATCTCGTGCCCATCCATCCCGACAGTTTGGCTTGAGCTTTATTCCCTAATCTCAAGCGTTTGGCCTTAAATCTCGCCCAAAACTCACACGCTACAGTGACATTTTTCGGCGAGATTGGGACCAGATAGTATTGGAAGAGAATTCGATAAGTTGATGGGTTGTTGATTTCCGATCGAATCTGAAGTTAGGCTAAGCCGTTAATTCTTGACAAAAATTTGGCGTTTTTCGGATTGAAGAGTAAGCTTACAGTCAATCATGACCAGTCTAGACAGGTAGTCTATTCAGATTTAACTAGACATCTTCACTCCGTCACACCCGCTATGGTTGTCAAACGCGACATCACAAATTCTAAATCCCCCAAACCTTCGCAGCCAAAATCTTCGCAGCCAAAACAA
>JAJAYH010000265.1 GCA_026786325.1 Alkalinema sp. CAN_BIN05
AGATTTTTGAAACCTTTGCACAGATCGATTCGATTTCTATCCTCTGAGCCACCGCCAATAATTCATGACACTAACTAAATTTTAGTATGGCGCTTTTGGAATTGAGAGATAAAAATCTTAGGCAATAAGTCCCCGATCGAAGTCTCGGTGAGCTTGAAGGGCTGCGTCTTTGGTGGATTTATCAAAGTACGTTTACAATATTAACTAGGATTATTCAAGGGAGGCTCGGTGAGACTTTCTCAGGATGCCACGATCGCGCCAGCAAAGTTGAATCTCTATTTGCTTGTGTGGCGATCGGTGGATGATAAGTCAAAGTTTCTGGCTCAAGCGGGTTATGGGTTGGAGAACTGGACACAGTTGGAAACTGATTTACGAAACCAAATCCTTTCTTTAGAAGCTGTTCCGAGTTTAGAAAGTAATCGGTTTGGGCAGGTTTATGAAATTCGTGGAAATCTGATGGGTCCAAATGGCTTGAGTTTAGCGATTTGGACAATTTGGATGGTGGAGTTTGAAACAAGTGTGACTAAGTTTATTACCCTATATCCCGATCGGAGGGATTAAACTATGAAATTTGAACTCTTTTCGAGAGTGGCCTTGAAAACTGATTTGCCAGAGTATGCCTTGCGACGGGGCGATGTGGCAACGATCGTGGATCATCATCCGGTGAGTGTTGGTGAAGATGGGTATAGTTTGGAGGTGTTTAATGCGCTGGGAGAGACGATCGCGGTTGTTGTTTTGGCAGAGTCTGAAATTGCGCCGATGATGCGGAATGAGGTGTTGCAGATTCGGATGTTGGAGCAGGCGAGTTAGCGATGGCCGATCGTCGGTCTTTCACAGGATAAGACCTCTTTCGACATCATGGTAGGCGTTCAGTGCCATTAGTTTCGTTGATTCAGGGACGATCGGAAATGTACTCAAAATATGGCCAAATTCAAATTCGGTGAGTCCGTAAAGGTGGGCGATGATGCCGTCGAGTTCGGCGCGGAGTTTGGCTCTAACAATTTCGTCGGTGAGGCCGTGGGTGTGGCTGATGAATCCGATTTCAGCGGCGAGGTCACTGTTCTCATATTCATCTATCTATCGCCGAGCAATGTCTCTAAGTCTTGGCGACCGCTGACGACATGAAGAATCGTGACTGTATCATCGGTTATTTCGTAGATGATCATGTAACCTTGCAGCGGCATTCCACGGAGACCTGGACTAATGTGATCGTAGCTCCGTCCAATATTGGGGAATTGAACTAAGTTTTGGCATTTACGATTGAATTCTGTAATTAAACGTTCTCTAGATTCAACATTTCGACTCATGAAATATTCAGAAATTTCATTGAGATCTTTGCTGGCAGAGACGGCAATACAATAGCGACGAGTCATTGGTTAAGATTTTTGAGCTTCTTTGGCTTGACGAAACTTTTCGAGAATGGAATTGACGAGAGTTTCACCATCTAGGACTTCACCTCTTGCAACTTCTGCACGAGCGATCGTAACGTTTGTCCGAACATCAGTGACCCATTGTGTATATTCAAGATTACACTTTTCGAGGAGACGGAGCGCTGTACTAATGACTTCATCGGAATCACTATACTTCCCAGCAATCATCTGAGCTTTGATTAGTTGTTCATGTTCAGGCTTAAGTGTAATCGCCATAAGTAAGAATAGAATAAATTGTATTCTGATTTTAACCTATCTTTAGGGCGATCGTGTGACTCTTGATTTTGCAATACCGATCGTTTTAATTCCAACGTTGTTTGATGTATTTTGTGATTTCGCTGGGTTTTTCGAGTTTGTTGGTGGAGTTGCCTGTGCGGGTGAATAGGGTTTCTTGGAGTTGTCCTGATTTGTCACGGATTTCGACGTAGATGGGTTCTGGGGCAGGGACGATCGTAATCCTACAAATATCCTTGTGATCTACGGTGTGGAAGGTGACGGTGAGGTTGGGGGCGATCGGTTTCCCAAATTCTTTCAGCAATAAGTCGCCCATTAACCACAGTTCAAAGCCGTCGGTGTTTTTCTTCTGGAAGGTTTGGTAGTCGGGTTCGAGTCCTACGATCGTACTGTCATCAGCAACTCCTATTAGCAATGTGCCGCCTTGGGTGTTGAGGAATGCGGCTACGGTTTTTAGGATGGTTTCTTCCATGATGCGGTCTTTTTTATTCTCGACAAGGTTCCAGCGGGCGGTGGATTTGAATTCGATCGTGTTGGATTCGCCTTGTTGGAGGAGAGCGAGGATTTCGGGTTCTGTTTGTGGGGGAGTGAAGTCTCGGTAAGCTTGGAGGGCTGCGTCTTTGGTGGGTTGAGGGACGATCGGAAATGTACTCAATATATGGGCAAATTCAAATTCGGTGAGTCCGTAAAGGTGGGCGATGATGCCGTCGAGTTCGGCGCGGAGTTTGGCTCTGGCGATCGCGTCGGTGATGCCGTTGGTGTGGCTGCTGAGTCCTACTTCTG
Source organism: Alkalinema sp. CAN_BIN05 (assembly GCA_026786325.1). Taxonomy (GTDB): domain Bacteria; phylum Cyanobacteriota; class Cyanobacteriia; order Leptolyngbyales; family Leptolyngbyaceae; genus JAAFJU01. The sequence continues at coordinate 2,448 of JAJAYH010000265.1, forward strand.
CGGCGAGGTCATCAAATTCTGGAGTGGTACAGATTAGTTTTGCAGCACGATCGACGATTTGGTTGAAGGTACGATCGGCTTTGGTGAGGCGG
>JAJAYH010000266.1 GCA_026786325.1 Alkalinema sp. CAN_BIN05
ACGGTTTGACCGCCCCAGTCTTCTGCCAACAAATCGTACTGGGTCAGCTCTTGCTTAACGCGCTCGGGTTGAGCAGCTTCTTTATCAACTTTATTGATGGCGACCACAAGCGGAACGCCTGCCGCTTTCGCATGGCTAATGGCCTCAATGGTTTGGGGCTGCACACCGTCATCGGCAGCAACAACCAAAATCGCAATGTCCGTCACCCGTGCGCCCCGTGCCCGCATTGCCGTGAAGGCTTCGTGACCGGGAGTGTCCAAGAAGACAACTTGCTGCATCACGTTGTTGTGCATGACATCAACGTGGTACGCACCAATATGCTGGGTAATCCCACCCGCTTCACCCGCCGCGACCTTAGTCTTACGGATGGCATCAAGCAGAGAGGTTTTACCATGGTCAACGTGTCCCATGATGGTGATGACAGGCGGACGGCGGATGAGGCTGTCGGCATCGCTGAGTTCCACCATCTCGGTGACTTTGATGGCTTCGGACTTCTTCTCCGCCTTATCAACCAAGATTCCCATGTCTTCGCAAACTTGAGTCGCGGTTTTGACATCCAAGGTCTGAGTCACGGTGGCCGCAATTCCCTTCATGAAGAGATTACGAATAATTTCGGTATCAGAAACAGCCATCATTTGCGACAGTTCTTGCACTGTTACGCTACCTGTAAGGGTAATGATCTCCGGCTTCTCCAACTTGACCGCATTCTGCTCACGCCGATCGCGGTTGCGGGTAAAGCGATTGCTTCGACCACGTCCGCCAGAGGGAACCACTTTGCTGGTGGGCGTTGGGGCGCTGCTTGTGCTGGTTGTGCTTTTCGGTTTAGCAGGACGGGCCAAGGAAATAGTGACCTGTTCTGCCGAGACGATCGCGTCATCATCGTCAGAGACATCAACATCATCGTCATCGTCGTCTTCAACCTTAACGGTTCGGCGTTTGCCTTTAGCGGCTGCCGCTTTTGCCTTCTCAGGAAATTCGCTGGTTTCTTCGTCTTCCCAAACTTTTTTGCGCGCTTTTGGCGGCGTGGGTTTGGCAATCAACTCGACCGCAGCAGATGGAGCAACGGGGCGACTTGGGCGGCTTTTCAAGCCAACGGGTGCAGAGGTATCTGCTGAAATCACATCATCATCCATGTCGCTGTCGTCAACAGCCTTAGGACGGCGAAGCTCGACAATTTGAGGACGATTACCCTGGAAACTTTCGCTAGGGCGACCATCGAGCCGACGTTCACCAGGCGGCTTTCGACTCGGTGCGCCGGGAGCGGCAGGTTTACGAGGTGCGCCACTCGTAACAGGTACACCGCCTTCAGCCCCAACAGGTCGCTCAGTTTTCAATACGGGTTTGACACCAGGAGCGCTTGGACGAGGCGGCGCTTGCCGATCGCCACCTTCACGAGGTACAACAGACCGAACTTCTTGGGTTCGGGCAGATTCAGGACGAGCTTGGGGCTTCGTTGCAGCCGGAACCGCAGCGGGCTTAGCTTCACGGGGGGTACGGGCAGGACGGCCTTCGGCTGGAACACTTACAACAGAAACAACCGTCTCAGAACCAGCTTTGGGATTGGGGATTCCTTCCGAGGGCTTACTAATACGCGGTGGCTTACTGGGCTGGGCTGGTTTGCTCGATTCACTGGGCTTCGCAGGTTCACTTGACTTAGGACCAGAGGCAGCGACTGGAGCCGACACCGTAGCGATCGTCGGCGGGCTTGACAATTCAGGCCGTTCCAGCTTTTCTTCTGCCCGTTGAACGGGACGGCGAATTTCTAATATTTGCTGTTTCTTCTGGTTACTCAAAGTTGCGTCATTCCTCGCGTCGTCAGTGGGTGGAGCCGTTTTACGGGGTTGTGCTGCCGGCTTTGAAGCCGAATAGGTTTTAGCAGCGTTGCGAATTGCCGTGGCTTCTTCTTCGGTAATGCTACTGCTATGGCTTTTCACGACGATTTTAATTTGGTCGCAAATAGCCAGAAGATCACGATTTTCCAGGTCTAATTCCTTGGACAATTCATAGATTCTAAGCTTCCCATTATTCATATTGGCTAAGTCCTCTTGGCAAGGGAGATGGTGTTACATAAGTTATTTCGCCTTCTGTTATTTTGACTAAAACGACGCGCAAGCAAAGTAAAAATCAAATTCATGATTCTTTTTGACAGGATTAATCTCGGGTGAGATCGATCGCATCTACCTGCACTGAGGCTCTGGAAAGGAGCACTTCAGGTCATCAAGCAAAAGATTGGTCGGTGAGACAGACGAGAAACCCATAGATTTTTCGCCTGTATCGAGCAGTATACAACACATTGTCTTGGCGATTTACCCCCGACCATGATGTGACGGGCAGATTGAGGGGGCGAGAACGATCCATAACCGATCCATAACATTGGGGATCGATGGCAATCACAAACTGAAGCCTAGATCTCGGATGGGCGAGTCGATAGCGTTTTTTTGAGGGTTTGATACAAATCTTTTGGAACAGCCGTTTTAAGAGCACGACTGAGACGGTCTTTTTTATCGGCAGCGAGAAGACATTTCTCGGTTTGGCAAATATAAGCCGATCGGCCCATGCCGTGATTGATGGAAATTTCTCGATTATTTAATCGCACCACGCGCCAAAACTCTGATTTGTCAGCAAGGCGGCGGCAGCTAATGCAACAACGTTGATTGATAGTCATACCTTAAATGGTCATAACATTAAAATAGCCATAACAATGTTTTTGCGTAGCGTTCAAGAGCGTGATCCAACCCCGACCACGCTCCAGACCAACGATCGGAAGTTAGTCGCAAGAATTAGTCGGGTTCGCCTTCAAACGCGTCATCAGACCCATAAGTTAATGTGTCCGCCTCGTCTTGAGCTGCATCAGCGGACACATTATCCGCTGGCGCACCACCATCTAGCTCCGATGTATCTGGCTCTAACGCATCTGGCTCTAACGCATCAATATAATCCGAATCCAAGTCGGCTGCGATCGCTTCTAGTTGAGGCTCATCTTCATCGTCATAGTCGTCTTCATCGTCATAATCATCATACTGCTGACGAGACGCTTGCTCGGCTGCACGGGCATCTAGGACAAACCGAATACTTTCATCCTCGGCAGCATAGTCATACTTGTTAATGTCTTTAATGTCGATTTTCCAGCCCGTCAACCTGGCCGCAAGCCGGACATTTTGACCTTCTTTCCCGATCGCCAAACTCAATTGATCATCCTTGACCAAAACATGAGCCTGACGGCCTTCTGGATCCATTAAACGTACTTCCACAACCCGAGCCGGACTCAGTGCATTGGAAATGTAAGTTGAGGGATCGGGCGACCAGCGAATCACATCGATTTTTTCGCCCTTTAGCTCGTTGACCACCGACTGAATCCGCGATCCCCGCGCACCAATACAAGCTCCAACCGGGTCCACATCGCGCTCTAAGGTATCAACAGCTATTTTTGTACGCGGTCCCACAAAACGTGATGGCGGATTTGCTTCACGAGCAACTGCGACGATCCTCACTACATCATCCTGAATTTCAGGCACTTCATTTTCAAACAGATACACCACTAGACCCGCATCTGCACGGGATACTAAGAGCTGGGGGCCACGGTGTGCGCCTTCGCTGACTTTTTTTAGATAGACCTTGAGCGTTGCGTTAGCCCGATAATTATCATTCGGAAGCTGATCGCGCTTGAGCAATTCTGCTTCTACTTCAGGCTGTCCAAACCCACTGGTGACGGCCATAATCACAGACTGACGCTCGAAACGCAGGATGCGGGCCTGAAGAATCGCGCCTTCGAGTTCTTGGAATTCTTCTTGGACCAGTTTGCGCTGCTGGTCTCGCAATTTTTGGGCCAACACTTGCTTCGTCTGAATCGCGGCCATCCGACCAAATTCACTTTGTTCCGGCGTTACATCTACAACGACCGCATCCCCGGCTTGGGCTTCGACCGCCACTTCTTGGACTTCTTTGAGATCAATTTCGTGATCGGTGCTGGTCACTTCTTCAACAATTGTTTTGGTCGCCAGAACTCGGAAACCTTCTTCTTCGATGTCAAGTTCTACTTCAAAATGATTGAAATAGTCTTCATCAAAGGATGCGGTTTCTAGATGCTGTGTACGACGGAAGCGCTCGTACCCTTTCATGAGGGCTTCTCTGAGAGCTTCTTGGACGGCGCTTTTAGGTAAGTTACGATCGCGGCTAATGCTCTCGATCATTTCCTTGAGGCCGGGAAGAGAAATGCTAGACATTGGATGTCTCCGTTTTATTAAGTTTAAGGATATTGAATTGTCTGAAAAGCTTGGGACGCAAAGCTAGGAGCTGAAGTCCAATATTGCAAATTTGCAACCCGCTAATTTTGTCGGAACTAATCTTTGTCGGAGGGTTTTTTACGATCGTCAAGCTGAACTCGCTCGACAATAGATCGTGGTAATTGAACGGTTCGCCCCTTTTGGCTCAGACGAATGAACTCTTCATCTCGGCCAATTAAAGTTCCCACCCATTCACGATGCCCTTCAAAAATTTCGGTCGCAGTGACCCAAACAAGAAAGCCTCGAAACGAGATATATTCGCGATCGGTACTCAGGGCACGATCGGCTCCCGGACTGGACACCTCCAACACATAGTTATCAGGCATCCCGACCGGATTGGGATTTTCCTCATCATCCAAATAGGCTTCGAGCGCACGACTCATCCGAGTACAGTCCTCCATTCCAGTATCTTGAGTCAGATTACGGATATCGACTCGCAACACCGGGGGATTTTGGTTAGTCCGAAACACCGCCGATACGACTTCTAGTCCTAAGTTGTGAGCAACCGGGGCGGCCAATTCGAGGATGTGTGGAACGATCGGATGAGTCATAAGTTCAAAATCACAATTTGCACAAAAAAAAGGGACGCTATTCCCCACTTACCATGAAATGATAGATTTCATGAAGTCCGGCGATCGGCAAATGGCAGCCTTTTATTAAAAAACTACCCTTGCTGAAACGCTATTGTAACGGATTCTCGGAATAGATGGGAGCCTCTAGACAATGCAGAACCTAAATCAACCGATCGACCCAACCCCTAATCCACACGACTCAATTAATTTACAAAGCTCAATCGCCAATGCTGCTGTTCATCCGATCGTCTCGGCAGACTGGCTAAGGCTTCACCTAGAAGATCCCACTGTTGTCATAGTCGATTGTCGATTTTCTCTGATGGAACCTGCCGCTGGCCGAAAACAATACGACATAAGTCACATCCAAGGCGCACATTACCTCGACCTCAACCAAGATTTATCGGAAAGAGTCCAAGCCCACGGCGGTCGGCATCCCTTGCCCGATGTCCAGACCTTCAGCTCAAAACTACAGGCCATGGGAATTAATCATGAGACTTGGATAGTACTGTACGACTCCGCCCGTCTGTCCTATGCTGCTAGGGCTTGGTGGCTATTACGGTATCTCGGCCACGATCGGACCTTGCTTTTGAATGGTGGGTGGCAAGCTTGGACCGGAATGCACTACCCCATCACAAAAGATTCACCGGAGGCAAAGTCGGGCAACTTCATTCCCGTTGTTCAATCCGACTGGACCGTTGATATTAATGATGTTAAAGCCGCTATGAATACTCCCGGCAGCGTGCTGATAGATTCGCGGGAAACAGTCCGGTACCGAGGCGATCGGGAACCCATTGACCCGATCGCTGGCCATATTTCAGGAGCCATCAACTATCCCTGGCAACAGGTCACAGACGAGCGCGGATATATTAATGCCGAACTCCAAGCCGATCGGTGGGCCAGTCTACAAAACAGCCTAGAAGACAATAGCAAAACCGAAATCATCGTCTACTGCGGGTCAGGTGTTACCGCTTGCGTCAATCTGCTGTCCCTATCGCTAGCGGGACACCCCGCCAAACTCTACGTCGGCGGCTGGAGCGACTGGTGTTCTTACCTGTAAAGGTTTCGTGTTTAAAAGATTCCAATATTAAAATTAAACCCCAACCCAAAAATCCAGCTATTTGGTTCGATTCTCTGCTCGCTCGATATCCCCATACTTCGACCACCAAAAGCATTGAACGACATCCGATCATTCAACTCATAGCTCAAGTGCGCACCTAAATAATGCGAAACATCATCCCGCGATTGCTGAGTAAAGTGAGTCCAAGATGCTTGATAGTCAAGTCCAACCTCCATACGAGGTGAAAGTTTGTAATTCAGAGAAATCTGCCCCGCATTGAGCAACCGATCGTATTTTTCAATATCGCCCGTGAAATTCCAGCGAAACTGATAGCCTGTGATGAGCTTCAGAGAAGGGCTAAGGGGATCTTGCCGCGTTAGATCAAATCGCAGAGAATGTTCGTTAAAGAATCGCACACCCTGAAACAGGTTTTTCACTTCTTCCTTAGCTGCCGTCAATTGTTTATAGCTCCAACCAATTTCACCACTCAACCGAGGGGTCAACTGCTGATAGAGTCCCACCTTCAGTCGTAACTCGTCATAGTTAAGCCGAGAAGATGTCCCATAACGAAGAATACTAGATTCCGCCAACAGCAACAGATAGGTTTTTGGGCCAAGGGGCGGCAAATAATACAACGATAACCCTGTCCGCAGTGCACCGTCTGTGTGTAATGGAATTGAAGAAAAGACATTGTTGGTCTGAAAATAATCAAAATGTCCCAACAGATATAATGATGTCGCACGGCGCGGCGCAGGGGGCGGACTAGACGGCGGAGTTTCACGAATTTTGATGGTTCCAAGTTCTGGATCAGAGCCAGGTTCGAGGGGTTCGTCGATCGTCGGAGCAGTCTCAGACGGAGCAATGGGGATAGGCTGAGGCGTAACGGGCGGCGATCCTAAAATTCCCCGTTCAGGATCTGAGACAACTGGAACTTTAGGCTTAATTAAATTAATGGTGGGATCAACTTTTGGATCCAGTTTAAACTCAACTTTTGGCTCGATACGAAGATCTAATTTAGGCAATTCAGTCTTCAGCAGTTGTTGCGGACGATCGGGTAGCTGAGGCTGATCTGCGATAGGCGTATTAAGCAGAACCATCGGATTGTCCGCCAATGTTACCAACGGTGTCATCATCAACGAGACTATTGGTCCAACCGCGATGGTCAAAGACCGGCCAAAGGCTATCGTCGCCGCACCTTGCAAACACCAAGGCAGCAGTCGGAAGGGTCTAGGAAATTGGGACCGCTCGCTCAAACTCGAATATTTCAAACTCGAATATTTCGTCATATCGCCACATCCGCTTCTACGACCATTCCTTAGTTCCCCTGTCAGCGATCGTATTCATTGTTTTGAGGTCAATCTAACCATTTTTTGCATCAGTACTTATACTGATAGGATGGATAAATGATCATACGCAGAAATTAGACGATTAACATCCTAAGTATATAAAAAATTAGTAGAATTACGTAAAGCTAGAAGATCGGAGTGGTCCAGTATAGCGGTTTCACTCAGTTTGGAGGTTTGGAATAGCAAATCTGGTATTTACTGTCACCGGGGAACTTTACCATTGTTGCAAAATTCATATATCTATCTCATCTACTAATGACAAGATGTTGCCAAGAAAATCTGAACGAATCGAAATAAACCATATTTCATCGTTTCATCCTAACTCTTAGGGATTCTAGGCTCTACTTTCAGAAACTCACTGCTCACTCGCTAAGAACTTGTCGCCAGTTGCTGGAGTTGTCCCATGTACGCTCAAATTATGTACGCTCAAATCAAGTTTCCTCGAAAATGGATACGGCTCGTCATTCTAATGACCTTCAATGGAAGTTTGATTTTGGGCAGCACTCCAGTATTTTCCGCACCCATTCCCCTAACCCAAGCCACTTTACGCAAAGTAGTAAATAGGGTTGACCTACTTCTGCGTAGTCAGCCAGTCCGCAGCGCCCAAGTCAACGATCGGCTGAGTAGCTCTGGCGATTCAGTCAAAACGCAACGAGCATCCCGCACAGAACTAAAATTTAATGATGGAACATTAGCCAAAGTTGGGGAATTAGCCAATTTTCGCTTCACGCCCAACACTCGCCGCTTTGAATTAGGTAATGGGACTTATTTATTTTTAGTGCCGCCTGGTCGAGGCAATACTGAATTTAATACGCCTAATGCGAAGGCCGGGGTCAAAGGATCCGCACTTTTTATTCGCTACATTGAAGAAAGTGACACGACTATCATGGGGGCGCTAACGAATAATCCCCTTGGTCCGATGGATATTACGGTAGGCGGTAAGAAGCAGGATTTGTATGCGGGTCAAATGGTCTTTGCGATTAAAGACCGCATCGATCGCATTGAGACCTTCGATTTAACGACATTTTTACGAACGAGTCCTATGTATCGAGACATCGATCTCACGGACCCTGACTTGAAAGCGGTACGTCAGGAAATGGCTGATGCTGTTGTCACTCAAGTGGCCGCGATCGGAATATTACCCGCTAATGTTGCAACTATGTCTACGCCTGGGATTTCTTCCGACCCAACATCAAGCGTTTCAAGGAGAGAGTTAAATGAGGCCCGCGAAAGTCTGAATAATCCCAGCCGAAGTCAGCCGATCGCTCAACTAGCCCCGCCGAATGTAAAAGATTCGATCGTTAAACCAGACCCTAAAAATCTTATTGACACGAAACCAATACCAACTCCCGTGATTCTAACAACAACACCACCAGCAACACCACCAGCAACAACAGCACCAGCAACAACAGCAACACCACCACCAGCAACAACAGCAACACCACCAGCAATAACACCACCAGCAATAACACCACCAGTACCAGCAATAACACCACCAGTACCAGCAATAACACCACCAGAACCAGCAATAACACAACC
>JAJAYH010000267.1 GCA_026786325.1 Alkalinema sp. CAN_BIN05
AACTGCCAGATACAGAAACCGATCGGGTTCTTCTTCCTCTAAAGCATAACGATAATCGAGAAATTGTCCATGAGCAAGATGAAAATCAGAAATATTTGAAGGACTAATAAAACTTTTTATTTCAACTGCAATTTTTGACTGTTCTCGTTGAGCAGCAATCAGAGGTTCTGCGGCCAAGTCAATATACATTTCAACCCCGCCCAGCCGTAGTTCATAAGGATCATGAGTAATCTGCCAACCTTCATCAATCAAAGCAGTCTTTACACAATTATGAAATAAATCTTTTGCCATTGAACTCGATCGATTTGATTAGGGTAAGTATATCTATATCGATCGGTTGTTGTAAAATACAACCTACAACGATCGGTCGGAATAAAACACTAGTCCAACCGATCGTTGTAGATGAATTAAACTACTGAACTAAACCACTAAACTAAACAGCCGCTAACTCAGGTTCACGAATGGACTCAGTAGCATCCTGCAAGAAACTCGCATAGACCTCACAAGCATTGTTTGGACTTTCATAGAGCTTAATTTTGTGCAACTTCGCGCCTAACTTCGCGATCGGGCCACGCAATGTGTTCACCATATAAGCTGCAATGTTCTCAGCAGTAGGAACAACACGTTCAAAATAGGGAATATCTTTATTCAAGAATGAATGATCCATCGGTTCAATGATCAATGAATCAATTGTATTTTGCAACGCAACCAAATCAACGACCATTCCGGTACGTGGATGAATTTCCCCCATCACCGTCACATCAACATGATAGTTATGTCCATGACCATTAATTCGAGCACATTTGCCATAAATTGCTGAATTTTCCTCAAACGTCAAATCGTGATGTGCGAGTCGATGTGCAGCACTGAAATGCGTGCTAACGGTCAGGTAAGCTTCCATAGCGTTTCCTTGATACTCAGCCCAAAGGTTTTCATTTTCGATCAATTTGATATCCACCACAGGAAGATGGGGCGACAGGCGATTCCAAATCACTCGCGCCAGATTTTCCGTCGTCGGCAATGTTTGCTGAAAATCTTCCCACACCTCATTGAGATAGGAAAAATCTAATTGCCCCGTGACCTCATGCTTAATCACATGTTTCACATCTGACAAATTCAGCACCATTCCATTTGCATCCAAATCACCAAGCATCGAAACATACAACGTGTAGTTGTGCCCGTGACCTGGAAACTGCATACAGGGTCCAAAGCGATCGGCATTTTCAGCCTCACTTAGCTCCGGCAACCAATAGCGATGACTAGCCGAGAATTTCGCTCGACGATTGATAACACACTTCATAGACTCGCGCCTAAACCCAGATGAAGGAGAATGCAATAAAAACTATTAACAGAACTTAACATCACTATAGAATACCGAACATTCGTCCCGTTCTACGCGATCGGCTTCAGTAATTCCCGCCCTATCCAAACAAGTTGTCATCCACCCAGTATTTACCAAGCATTCACAACCCACGAATATCCCAAATCCAGACCCTTTCGCCGTCGTGCATCCAATCAATTGCAAACCCACCACCTAACTGTTTTTTATAGTCTTCCCCAAACTCTTTTTGAAGCCTTGACAATAACTCTGCCACCTCTCGAATCAGCCGATCGGGCGTTTCATAGGTTTTCACATTGGCTGAAATTTGTCCCTTCGATCGCACCTCAAACCGTTCCTGACCACACGTCACCAACACATAACCCGGCATCACCTCCCGCACCGCCCCCGAAAACACCGCCCACACCTTCGGCATCACCATCAACACCATGGAAGCCTTCGCACCATCAAATGCCTGTAACAAAGCACTCCGCAACTCCTGATCACTTTTGCTTTCCCACACCTGCTTGGTCCGATCGTCCAAGGGATTAGCCAGCAAATGAGAATATCGCACGATCGCCGGAAACTGAGCCGTAGGTGTAGCCAGAGCGATTACTGTTTCAAGATCATCACCGGGATAAACCAGCCACCCTTGAGGTACAGAATAGCCCGATCGACGCAATTGGGATAAATATGCCGCAGGTTGACCCGACTGCAACGGCAACATCCGATCGTCCAATGTCACCACCGCCGCATCAGCCCGAAAGAATTTCAACCCAGTCTCAGACGGATTAGTTTTTTCTGACGGCTTCGATCGATCGGTCTTTTCATAACTCCAATAAATCAACGTACAAAGCAAACCCGTCATCACAAGGAGCGGTTGATTAGCCGAATATCGCAGCGCCGTCACGAGCATCATGGCAAACAACACGACTCTCAGACCCTGCTTATTAGTCCGAAAACAGATTACTCCCGTACCCGACAGCAAGGCCGCAAGTCCCGCTGAAATTGGATCATGTAACCCATAACCCGCCCCAATACTCCACAAATCTACGCGATCGCCCCGAAACGATCGGGCCAACACCAACCCCATCAACGCAATCATGTCCCAGGCAATCGTCCACTCAGAACTTCCCGTCGCTAAAAATTGGGGATGAAGCAAATAGGAGAATAGAAGCTTGGAGACACCCACGCACAACAGCCCTTGCGCAATAGCCAAGCTTGTTTTATCTCGCCAAAGTGGTTTGATTGTTCCCACGATCGGTCCGATCGTCAAAATCAATAGCCCACTGAATATTTGTTCGATCGTCATAGTCTTGCTGTAGGAAATTACGATTAAAACTTAAAAAACGATCAGCTATAAATGTCCACAAGGGGGTGTGTGAGCGCGGGATGGATGGGCAAACTTAGAAAAGTGTCACTCATACCTCTAGCGTAAATTAGGATGCCTTCTTTGCTCAAATTTTTAACGTTACCCGTAATCTTGTCCTTTCTTATTCCAAAGGCATCTCCCGGAAAAGCAGTTGAATGGGCTGAAAGCATCTCCATCAGACTATTCTACGCTGTTGCCGGATGGTCAATGCTTGGGGCACCAAATTTATATGATGACAGTGCGGGGAAGCGATCGGCCTGTCATGAATGGAGAAACTTGGGTTCCAGTGCAAAGCAAGGGCGTGAACGGGTGGGCTACTGCTCGATATTTGGCGCTTTAATCTCAGATAAAAAGATCTCAGATAAAAAACTTAGGGCTAAACCGATCGTCACTCTTTCCTTGCAAAGGTAAAAATAACGTAAACACTTCGCCATGATGGACAGATCGCTCTTTCACTGTCAGCTTGCCGCCCAACGCCTGAAAGATATTTTTCGTGGCAGTCAAATTAAGGCTCAAAACACCCGTCTCTGGCTGAAACGTTAACATTTCTCCCAGGGATTGTAAAAGCGGTTGGTGGGTTGAGTAGGATTCGTCGGGCTGAGTTTCGACTTGTAACTTAAGTTGATCGCCAGCAAGACTAACTTCGACTTGGATTTTACTTCCAGACGGAAGCGTTCGCGCCGATCGTTCAATCAAACTGGTCAGCGCCTGATCCAACATAATCGGATCACTCACCACAGCGGGCAATCCTTCCGGCAGCACAATATTTAGCACCAACCCCCGATCGCTGGCCTGCTGTTGCCAACGGGGAATGCTGTGACTCAGGACTTGATTGAGACAAGTGGCCGTAAGAGAGAAATCTTTGGTCTCCGACGTTTCCAATTCCACAGCACGGAAAATAATCCCAAACCGATCGATTTGATCACTACACTCGCGATCGATCACCTTCAGCCGTTTGAGCGCATCCGCCGACATATCCTTTCGTTTCATCAAAAGTCGGGTCAAAGTCCGAATCGTCGTCAATGGTGTACGAACTTCATGGGCGATCGCTGTCAATAATTCCACATCCAAACTACGCGGCTCACTTTCATGATTTGGATCCCTCACTGGAATGGGCGCATGAAGCATACGAGGCGCTTCGATCGGCGGCAAATAAGACAGCAAAACCTGGCTGAAATGGGACACTGTGGAAAATGGTGGAGTCACAGGAGGAAACGCTTCAACAATGGTATCGAGCTTCTGCATTTGCGCTTGACTCAACATCACGACCCGTAACCGCAACACCTGCCAAGCCTGCAACACTTCCTCAGGATCAAACGAGAACCAAAAACCTGGTTGCCGATCGACATCTTCACCTAACACCATGACAAGGCTAAATTTCGAGGTCAGCACCAAACAAAAATGCTCAGCCGCGATCGGGTCAGTCGGCAATAACGGCAAGGTCAAACTGGTTTCGAGGCTAACGGTGGGGGGGGCGCTACTAGATGGTGGAAGTTGAAAAAAAGACGCGATCGCTTGGAGTGATGGATCCGCAGCAAAAGCCCAAACATTAAAGCGCTGTAGAAGACTAGAGTGGCTCAAAATTGGAAATGGTCCCGACAGAACAAGTCCTGATTCAGACTCATCCACCGTTTCTAAAAGAGCTTCAAGCGCCGCAACAGCACCCGTCCATTGATGTTCAGCCTGAAGCTGACGCGATGCAACTGACAAACTAGGACGCGACATCCCCTGCATGAAACTCAAAACTTGACTTAATGTTGGCAAGATCCACTCGCCCATAACACGCAACCTAAGGTAAAGATTAAAAACTGAGTCAATAGGCGTACAAGACTCACATCTATGAGAGTACCCGAAGGACTTTTTAGACGGCACTGTAGAACCGAACCGACGAAGGGGGAAATCACCTCCAAAGGAAGTCATTGTTTGCATCCTAAGATTAATATGCGGGGTTTGTGTGGATTTGTAAGAATCGCCCATCTCCATCAGAAAACTTGATTTCGATGAGGCGGACGAATGGATTGGTTAGAAATTGCAGGGAATTGGGTTTTGATCCCACGTAAGCCCTTGGGAATTATTCATTTTTTGGGAGGAGCATTTGTCGCTACCTTGCCGCACATCACCTATCGCCGACTCCTGGAATTTCTGGCCCAGCAGGGCTATGTAGTGCTCGCAACCCCCTTCGTCAACACGTTTGCACACACCACGAT
>JAJAYH010000268.1 GCA_026786325.1 Alkalinema sp. CAN_BIN05
CTGGAAATGGCCGTGATGATTAGTGCTATTGCAAACGGTGGCAGACGGGTCAAACCGCATCTCCTGGTGAGCCAAACCAACCTTCCACAGATGCAGCCCGAGAATACTGGCATGTATCCAAGCACCCTAAAAATCTTGAAAGAAGGACTGGTTGCCGTGGTGAATGAAGGCACGGGCCAAAGTCTAAATGACGGATCGATTCCCCTGACAGCCGGCAAAACCGGGACCGCAGAAGTCTCTAGTGGGGCAGATAATGCGATGTATGTTGGCTATGGTCCCGTGGAGAATCCACAAATTGCGATCGCGGTGGTGGTCGAAAATGGTGGTTTTGGCGCAACATCAGCGGTGCCGATCGCCCATGAGGTTTACAAAGCGTTCTTTGGTCCTCCTAAGGCTAAAAAACCAAGTTAACCCAGCTCAAGCAAATTAACCCAGCAATAAACGAGGCGGACTGAGCCAAAATAATTGACATTGGCCAGTCAAGTCTCCATCGATAGGTGTACTCAGTCCAATCACACCTGCTTTTTTTAGGACCAAATTGTCACAATTCTGCCCAAATATTAATTGCGCGGCCAATCGACTTAAGTCTGGCTCGTGACCGACTAAAGCGACGCTTTGGACTCGATCTCGAATAGATTGTAATTGTTCAATGATCAATCCAATATCGCCCGCTGGTTTCAAGTCATCAATGGTTTCAAGGGTTTCAGATAGCCCGATCGATTGGAGAATGAGGGCCGTTTCAATCGATCGGGCATAGGGACTTGTTAAAATCACATCAAACTGTAATCCCAACTCCCTGAGCCGTTGTGCAACTTTGGTTGTTTTCTTCACGCCAATCTCAGAAAGTGGACGCAAAGAATCGTCTTCACAATCTCCAAACTGTCCCGCTAATCCGTGGCGAATCAAATAGATTTCAATCATAAATACTAAAACAACAAGATATAGAAAACTTGAATGAACTTGAAGTCCGATCGTCTCATCTTTATTCTCAATTCCCAATTCTCAGCTCACCCCTTTCGGATAGTTCTGTTCGGGATTAATCAAACGCAGTAGTTTTTGTTTGACTTGGGCATCGTAAATGTTCCATTTTAACTTGGCATATTCATTGTTCTCTGCAAAGCCAGATAGAAAACGGATGGGAATTTCAAACCCGCCCGCCTGCGATCGGCCTCCACCAAAGAACCGACCTTGAGCATCCTGACCAAAGGCTTCCTTTAGGAATTCATCAGGATCAAGCGTGATTTTGTTGGTGCGCAAGGATCCCACGACAATCTCAACTTCTTCGTCTTCATCATGGACAATGCCGTAGACCACAGCCGTATGAACATTGTCTTCTGTAACCAAAAAGTCAGCAGCCTGAGGAATAGCATCACGATCGTCGTACCGCAAGAAGCCCACACCCGAAATCGAGAAGCTATTTTGGACCGTGCGATTTTTTAGAGATCGTTCAATCACATCCATCACTGGACGCGATCGTGCGGATTGTAGGACAGCATTCAGAAGCTGGGTGTCATAAAAACGACTGATGTAAGCTGCCGCCAAGAAATCTTCTTCTTGCGCCTGCATCAAACGGTTAGTATCCGATCGTAAGCCATGCATCAAGGCCGTGGCACATTTGACATGCTCGGAGATATTGCTGTCGAGCTTGATTAGTCCCGCTTGGATATACTGCGTCAGAATAGTCGCTGTTGCACGCGCATGGGTCCGAATGTCCACAAATTCTGCGGTCAGGTCATCCTGCAAACTGTGGTGATCGATGATGACAGTAATAGGAATATTCGCTTCTCGCAGTGCGCCCATGAGCTGGCTGGTCGTACCTTGGTTATCGATTAGGACGACACCACGATAGATGGATAGGTCTTTTGTTTTGACCGCTTGGACCGTCCAGCGCTGTAGTGGGATACCCGTTAGCTTGACTAAGGCAATATTTTCCTGATGGCTGAGGGTGCCAGCATAAACAATGTCTGTAGGAATCTCGAATTTCTGAGCGATTAGCTTATAGGTCCAAGCCGAAGACAACGCATCGGGATCGGGAAAATCCTGCAACACGATGACCTGACGTTCGCCTCGGTGCCGCTCTAGAGTCTTGCGAAACTGGTCAATTTTTTGCTCTTGTTCAGGCGATCGTAATGTGTCGTAGGGCGATCGAACCCGATATTCCTGAATATAGTTATTATTCCCATTGCTAGTGTTCCCACTAAAGGCAACTCCCTTCGGATTGGGCGGAAAGTCAATGGCTGGACGATCTAAGGCGAATGAGCTGGTTTCTAGTGAGAGGGCTTCAAAAGAAGACTCCTCTTGAAGGGGATCCGCCGAACTGGTGCTGTCAGATTGCATAGAAAATTACAGAATGCAAAAGTGGTGAGGGTGACGATCGTACGAGAATTCAGGGGATTACGCTAGTGTGACCGTAAACTACGGCACTCTAAAGTGTTCAAAAACACCATAATGCGCGATTCAGACTGACAACATTTAACGATCGATCTTGATCATGTCACATTCACAAGAAATAAAATAGATCTCCTGGAAAGATATTTAAAATAAAATAAGCCAGATGAGTTGTCTGACAATCCAATAACCTCTCCACATGATCGTTCTGTCAGACTGCTAAAATCGAATTAGCGTAGAAGTAATATAGAACTAGATTTTCTCTCTCATGATATTTATTAATCCCAGAACTGATTTTGCATTTAAGAAGATTTTTGGCTCAGAACAAAGCCATAATATTTTGATCAGCTTTCTAAATGGCATTCTGTATGGCGGACAGTCAACAATTCAAACATTGACAATTGTAAATCCTTACCAAGCGCCCATTATCAAGGGATTGAAGTCCACCTATCTCGATATTAAAGCTGAATTGAAGACGGGCGAAATGGTGGTGATTGAAATGCAAGTTTTGAATGTAGCAGGGTTTGAAAAATGTATTCTCTATAATGCGGCTAAAGCTTACTCAGTTGAACTTTCCGAAGGCCAATCCTACGCAAATCTGAATCCTGTGATTGCGCTGACTATTACTGATTTTGTCATGTTTGAGGAAGTTCCTCAACATATTTCTCGTTTTATGTTAAAAGAAAAAGACTGTCTAATTGACTATCCGATTCAAGATTTGGAATTGGTATTTGTTGAATTGCCAAAATTTCATCGATCATTATCTGAACTAGTAAGTCTGAGCGATCGATGGATTTATTTCCTTCAACATGCTCCAGATTTAGAAACTATTCCTGAAATGATGGCTGAAATTCCAGAGATGAATCAAGCCTTTGCGATCGCAAACAAAGCAACGTTGACCCGTGATGAACTTGATGAACAACATCGACAATCCTTCTTCATCCACGATCAGCGAGGGGTTGCGATTAAAGCTACAGAACAGGGGATTAGACAAGGGCTTGAACAAGGTTCTCGGCAACAACAATTAGCGATCGCGCAACGATCGCTTCCTCTTCTGGATGATGCGACCATTAGTCAAATTACGGGATTATCTATTGATACTATCCAACAATTACGTAATGAATCACGCAATGACTAAGAACTACGTATCAATATCGAAATGACACGTTGAAATGACACCCGATCGCGGTCCATATTCTTGGACTGTTGAGGCATAAAGTTAAGGTACAAATCGGACAAATTTGTTCTTCCCAAATTGCAACACCTGACCAATCAAATCGGATGATGTTTCAAATATAAAGTTCGGGTCAGCTACCCTTTCACCATTCAGTTTCACTCCCCCGCCTTGAATCTGTCGTCTCGCGTCAGAACTCGTTTTACAAAGGCCCGAGGCACTCGTGACAAAGAAGATTTTGGCCGGAAACTCGATCGTACTCACCGAAAATTCTGGCACTGAATCTGCTTCAGTTGATCCACCAATCAAATTTGCAGCATCTGCTTGGGCTTGTTGGGCCGCCGCCATGCCGTGATATTGACTCACCACGTCTAGCGCCAAGATTTTTTGTTGGTCGCGGGGATTTGGCGAAAGCTGGGGGTAATCCAGTTGGGTCAGCAGTGTGATGTAGTTTTCTAGAAGTGTGTCAGGTGTTTTTTCTAGTTTGGAGTACATCGTGAGTGCGTCTTCATTCAGCCCGACATAGTTGCCCAGCGATTTCGACATTTTTTGAGATCCATCGGTTCCAATCAAAATAGGCATCAACAATCCAAACTGAGGACGCATTCCAAAATGTCGCTGTAAATCTCGACCGACCGCAATATTGAACTTTTGGTCTGTGCCGCCAAGTTCCACATCCGATTCTACAGCCACCGAATCGTAGCCCTGCATTAATGGATATAGAAACTCGTGGAGGAAAATAGGATTTCCTTTGTCGTACCGATCGCTGAAGCCTTCCTTTGCGATCATTTGACCGACAGTCATAGTGCCCAAGAGTTCTAGAATCTTGGTTAAATCCATTCCTGCCAACCACTCGGAGTTGTAGCGAATTTCTAAGCGTCCCGGCGTATCAAAATCTAAAATCCGGCGAACTTGCTCTAGATAGGTTTGGGCATTCAGTTTGACTTGTTCTTCCGTAAGCTGCTTTCGGACCTCAGATTTTCCCGTGGGATCGCCAATTCGAGCGGTGAAGTCGCCGATGATCAGCACAGCCGTGTGGCCCGCATCCTGAAACGATCGCATCTTACGCACGGGAATGCTGTGACCCAAATGAATATCGGATCCGGTTGGGTCGATACCCATTTTGATTCGTAAAGGCCGATCGCTTTCGAGAATGCGCTGCTCTAAATTTTCATCCCCATTAGTCGCATCACCAGAGGGAAAAATTTCATGGGTGCCCCGATGTAGCCAGCCAAAGGAAGAAGTCATGGGAATGCAGGTGGCTCCGAAAATGGAATAAGTATTAGACAAAGAATTATCAGCTAAAGGCAGGCATGTAATACCCGGCTTTTAATTAGATCACATTACTATAGGCTAAAGGGAAATACCATTAATAAAACCTTTGTCAAGGACTAAATCTTCGACTATCCTAATCTAAGCAATTCAACACCTTAGACAATCCATGTAGCGTACAACGATCGTTTCATTTACCATGGGTTGTGTCTAGGATAAATTTTGGCTACCATATCCGAAGCTTGAACCCGTCCTGTCATCCAGAGAGAGAATTGCCGTGTCGTCGAATACGTTACCCCGCAAGAACAACGAAAACGAATCGACCGCTCAATTTGTCGGCGGGGCGAGTAAAGTCGCGGGTGCCACGCTAATTGGTGTGTTGATGTTGAGCAGCTCCCTAGTGGCGGGTGCTTTAGTCGGTTTGGCGATTAGCTTTCAGAATTTGCCCGATGTCCGAATTTTACGAAATTATACGCCTAGCGAAACGACTCATATCTATGATGTGAAGGGTAAGCATTTAACAAGCTTGCACGGAGAAGCGAACCGGGAAGTGGTGCCATTAGATCAAATTTCGCCGCATTTGAAACGATCGGTGATGGCGATCGAAGACAGTTATTTTTATGCCCACAAAGGGGTTAATGTAACCTCGGCGGGTCGTGCTCTGAAAGCCAACTTCAACCGAGGCGAAACCAGTGAGGGTGGGTCTACCTTGACCATGCAGTTGGTCAAAAATTTATTCTTATCGCCCGAACGAGCATTTACCCGAAAACTTGCTGAAGCCGTCTTAGCTTTACGAGTCGAGCAGGTTTTCAAAAAGAATGAAATTTTAGAACTATATCTCAATCAAATTTACTGGGGACACAATAATTACGGCGCAGAAACTGCGTCTCAGAGCTACTTTAGTAAATCTGTACGAGATTTAAATTTGGCTGAATCCGCAATGATGGCAGGCATCATTCAAGCACCTGAAGATCTAAGCCCGTTTCGAGATATAAAGTCTGCGACCGAGCGTCAGCATGTCGTGTTGCAACGGATGCGAGATCTGAAGTGGATTACGCCCGAGGAAGAAAAACAGGCGAGAGACTACAAGATAAAGCTCGGCAAAATCACATCGTTCCAAGGCAGTGAAATGCCCTATGTGACGGAGGCGATCGTTAAGGAAATCGAGAAAAAATTTGGCCGCGATGCCATTCTCAAAGGTGGATTACGGATTCAAAGTTCAATTGATACGAAGCTACAACGTATTGCAGAGGAAACTGTCCGTAAGAGCTACCGATCGGGTGCGGATCAAATGGCGCTGGTGGCCGTCGATCCTCGAACCCACTATGTAAAAGCAATGGTGGGCGGAATTGATTATAAAAAGAGCCAGTACAACCGAGCGACCCAAGCCCTGCGTCAACCAGGTTCTGCATTCAAACCCTTTGTTTATTATGCGGCGTTTGCCAGTGGAAAGTATGGCCCGGATTCCACCATTCTGGATAGTCCGGTGGGCTACCCAGATGGTGATGAGATGTATTATCCCCAGAATTACGATCGGAGTTTTGCGGGAGCGATCAGTTTGCGGCGGGCGCTGGAAATGTCGCGAAATGTTCCGGCGGTTCGTCTAGGGCAAGAAGTTGGTCTGAATAAGGTGATTGAAATTTGTCGTAGTTTGGGAATTAAGAGTCCGATTGAGCCTGTAATATCATTGCCGCTGGGTGCAGTTGATGTCACACCGCTGGAGATGGCGACGGCCTATGCGACTTTGGCAAATAATGGTTGGCACAGCGATCCGACATTGATTGTCCAAGTGACAGATAGCAAAGGCGGCATGGTACTGGACAATCGTCCGAAGCTCAGACTTGTGCTAGATCCTTGGTCTGCAGCGGCGACTAATGAACTGATGCAGGGTGTGGTCAGTCGCGGGACGGCAACTGCGGCTCAGCTCGGTCGTCCGGTGGCGGGGAAAACAGGAACAACGTCATCCGAGAAAGATATTTGGTTTGTGGGATCGGTGCCGCAGCTTTCGACAGCGGTATGGGTCGGGAATGATGACAATACTCCTATCGGGTCTGGGGCTACAGGTGGAATGGTAGTTGCTCCGATTTGGCGTGATTTTATGTCACAGGCCGTGCGCGATTTGCCTGTAGAAAGCTTTAGGCCGCCGAGTGATTTTCAGAAACCGTAGAGATCCCGCTATGACAACGACTCATGAAACCATATCAACTTGTGCAGATCGTCCCCAGTTCAGAACCGATCGTTACCATTCCTACGCCAGAGTTTGATCTCGTTACACCACATCCTTATAAAAAAATTGGTGCGCCCTATGGTGAAAAGTCGCCGTTCTATGTGCGATCGGGTGTTTTAGAAAAACTTCGACAGGCGCAGTCTAAATTACGATCGATTCAACCC
>JAJAYH010000269.1 GCA_026786325.1 Alkalinema sp. CAN_BIN05
CCGTAGACGACCCCTTGGTTCAGGTCTGTAGCACGCAATCCCCAGACTCGACAGGCAAAGTGGATGTTGTGAGAGTCGTGGACTTTGCTCAGATGATAGAAGGAGCCAGGTTGTTTCGGGTAGGGTTGCGTGTCTTTGCGGCCATTGTGTTCAATGGTGATGTAGCCTTCTTCGATGTCAATGTTTGGGGTGCCATATTCGCCCATGGTGCCCAGTTTAACCAAGTGGCAATCCGGGAAATTCTCTTTAATGGCGTACAGAATATTCAGGTTGCCGATGACATTATTGCTTTGGGTCAAGACCGCATGTTCACGATCGATCATTGAGAACGGTGCCGATCGTTGTTCACCAAAATGGACAATTGCGTCGGGCTGGAATGCAAGAAGCGATTTGAGCAAAAAGTCGTAGTTGCAAATATCGCCGATAAATAGATCAATAGCCTTGCCTGTCAAGTCTTTCCAGCGTTGAAGGCGTTGCTGAATCGGTGCGATCGGGGTCAAGGTCGAAATTTGTAGCTCGTTGTCCCAGTGCCGACGGACAAGGCTGTCGAGAATGCCGACTTGGTGGCCTCGATTTGCAAGGTGTAATGCTGTTGCCCATCCACAGTAGCCATCGCCGCCAATTACTAAGACTTTCATTTATATTTTCTGAAGCTTACTGGTACTTTTGCCAAATTTACCAGGTTTGTGACCTGAGCGCCATTACTGAAGTTCAGAGAAAAGCACGGTGATTAAGGCTATGAGTTCAGTTTGGTAAAGAAGACTTTAAAAGAATATTATTTTGGGATCTTGTAATCGGGTAGAAGGGAGATCTTTAAGACAGGAACGATCGTAAAGCAAAACCTAAATTAGTATTAAAAAGCTCCCAAGATTTTCACCTTAGGAGCTTTTTAATACTAATTTTTAATGCATCCTAATCAGAGGGTGTACCGGGAAATTTCTAGCTCATCCATTCCGTGTGAAAGACACCAGGCTTGTCAATGCGTTCGTAGGTGTGTGCCCCGAAGAAGTCGCGTTGGGCTTGGGTGACGTTTTGGGGGAGACGATCGCGGCGATAGCTATCGAAGTAGTCGAGAGATGCGCTGAAGGCTGGGACGGCAATACCCGATCGTGCAGCTTCCATGATCACGGCGCGCCACGCAGTTTGACGAGTCATGACCGTATCGCGAAACTCAGGAGCCAGTAATAGGTTCGCGAGTTGAGGATTGGTGCTGAATGCGGCCTGGATTTTGTCGAGCAAGCGCGCCCGAATGATGCAGCCGCCTTTCCAAATGCGAGAACATTCCGCCAAGTTTAGATCAAACGCGTATGCCTTAGATGCCGCACTGAGCAACGCCATGCCCTGCGCATAGGAACAGATTTTGGAGCAATACAGCGCATCACGAACTTGGTTGATAAATTGGGCACGATCGCCTTCAAAGGTCACATTTGGACCCGAAATCAACTTGGCAGCTTCGACTCTCTCAAGCTTAATTGAGGACAAAATTCGAGCATTTACCGCCGCTGTAATAGTGGGGATCGCAACCCCAAGTTCCAAGGCATCATTCACGGTCCAGCGTCCGGTCCCTTTTTGGCCCGCAGCATCCATGATGACTTCAACTAGCGCTTTCCCCGAATCGTCGTCTTTTTTGCGGAAAATATCTGCCGTAATTTCGATTAGATAGGAATTCAGCTCCTCCGTTTTGTTCCATTCCGTGAACGTTTGAGCAATTTCGTCCCCATTTAGACCGGCCACATTTTTAAGCAAGTCATAGGCTTCTGCAATGAGCTGCATATCGCCATATTCAATCCCATTATGGATCATTTTGACATAATGACCAGCACCACCGGGACCAATGTAGGTGACACAGGGTCCATCGTCTACTTGAGCCGCTATTTTGGTCAAAATAGGCTCAAGGTATTTATAGGCCGTAGAGGTGCCACCGGGCATTAGGCTCGGACCATTCAAGGCACCTTCTTCGCCGCCACTGACACCCATACCGATGAAGGTGAACTTGGAACCTTCTAGATCTGCGGCACGACGATCGGTGTCGGTATATAACGAGTTGCCACCGTCAATTAAAATATCGCCTTCATCAAGGAGTGGCTTGAGTTGCTCGATTACCGCATCGACTGGAACGCCTGCCTTGACCATGATGAGAATTTTACGTGGGCGTTCTAGGAGGCCCACAAACTCTTCAAGGGTGTACCCGGCTTTGACATTTTTCCCAACGGCGCGGGTTTTCATGAATTCGTCAGTTTTTTCGCGGCTGCGATTATAGACCGCGATCGGAAAGCCGTTGCGTTCCACATTGAGGGCTAGGTTTTCGCCCATGACGGCCAATCCAATCACACCAAAGCTTTGAGTCATAAGTTTTATGTTGTAGTTCAGGTCTATAGAACGATCGTAGTCTATATCTTCAGGGTAGCGTGTCGCTTTGAGAGCGGCTTAAAACAGACTAAAAGCTTTTGGGATCAGCCGAGTTTCGATCGGAAAGTCCCCCTTGGCTTTTATGGTTTTGTCCTTCAGGATGAAGGGAAATGGCTTGGTTTTTTAGCTTAATTTTTGAACTGTGGAGGCGCGGTGCTTATGCTGACCTATGTTTTGGCCCTAGTGGTGGTTCTGGCGAGTCTAGGGTTGTACAGTACGACGTTTGTGATCCCAGAGGTGTCACGGAAAAACGATCTCATCTGGAGCGGAGTTGGATTATTCTATGGGCTGGTGCTGTGGGTCTGTGCGGGCAGGATTACGGGCGGAGTGTTGCTGGGCCAAATGGCGAGCGTGGCGTTGATGGGCTGGATGGGTTGGCAGATGGTGGAGGGGCGTTGGAATTCAGTTCCAGAGGCTCAGCGCGTGAGTTCGGGGAAGGTAGCGGGCTGGCGTAGTAGTTTGGCGGAGCTAAGCCGATCGGATACGGCGGTAAAGCTAAAAAAACAGGCCCAAGGCGTTATTAATAAAGCTCAACAGAAAGTGCAAGATCTGGGCGTTCCGGTGGAGACGGGGGCACAACATGCAGGAAACGCGGCATCTGATGATGCGGCGGCGGACTTGTTGAAGAGGGCTGATGTTCCGTTGACCCCTGAAGATTTTGGCAATCCACCCAAGGCTGCTGTGGATACGACGGCGACTAAGCCTTCGATTAAGTCGTTTTCAACCCCTCCTTCTAAAAATCTGTTCAGTGAGTTATTCGATCGGGCGAAGGCATTGGCTAGTGGGCTGAATGCTCCAAAGCAGGCGGCTCCAAAAGAAGTGTATGTACGGAAAGAGTTTCGCGATCGGACTCCCGAGACATCTGTAGCATCTGTAACGTCTGAGATCGCGATCGATGATGATTTTGATTTTGGAGACAGCGATCCAGATCTAGTGGAACCGACGGTGGTGTTATTGTCTGCCGATGAGATAACGGCGATGAAACCCATGACTTCACCTACGACAGACTCGTCGGAGGTAAGTGAGGTTTTAGATGAGACGACGATCGAAACAGGAG
>JAJAYH010000270.1 GCA_026786325.1 Alkalinema sp. CAN_BIN05
CAGGCTTCCGAATTACGAATGGCCTTGTTGGTATTTTGGTTGGGTCCGTATCCCTGACCATTCTGCAATTCTTGATCAAATACTTAATCGGCGTAATTTTCTAAGATTGCCCAAGCGACATTTTCTCAAGTCTTAATACGGTTTTCCGACCCTGATTTTTTTTAGCACTCCCTAACCGAGAGTGCTAAAGTTTTATTCAGA
Organism: Alkalinema sp. CAN_BIN05; assembly: GCA_026786325.1. GTDB lineage: Bacteria > Cyanobacteriota > Cyanobacteriia > Leptolyngbyales > Leptolyngbyaceae > JAAFJU01. The sequence goes on from JAJAYH010000270.1 coordinate 202, forward strand.
ATATTTGTAATTGTTGGATTATCTCTATGCCTAAGATCGTTGTTTTTAATGAAGATGCTCGTCAAGCACTCGAACGCGGCGTTAATGCTCTTGCTGATGCCGTGAAGGTCACGCTCGGTCCTAGAGGTCGCAACGTGTTGCTTGAGAAGAAGTATGGCTCTCCTCAGATTGTGAACGATGGCGTAACGATCGCAAAAGAAATTGAACTCGCAGATCCTCTTGAGAATGCAGGCGCGTCCCTGATTCGTGAAGTGGCATCTAAAACTAATGACGTTGCAGGCGACGGCACCACAACCGCTACTGTGCTAGCCCAAGCCATCATCCGAGAAGGCATGAAGAATGTCGCCGCTGGATCCAACCCGATCTCCCTTAAACGCGGAATCGAGAAAGCCGTTGCGAAACTAGTCGAAGAAATCGCCGCGATCGCAAAACCAGTCGAAGGAAATTCGATCGCTCAAGTTGCTACTATTTCTGCCGGAAACGACGAAGAAATTGGCGGCATGATTGCTCAAGCCATGGCCAAAGTTGGTGAAGACGGCGTAATTACGGTTGAAGAATCCAAATCCTTCGATACCGAAATCGAAGTCATGGAAGGGATGCAGATCGATCGTGGTTACATGTCGCCGTATTTTGTGACCGACGTTGAGCGTTTGGTGGCTGAGTATGAAAACATGTCGATTCTCTTGACCGACAAGAAAATCAGCTCTATTCAGGATTTGGTTCCTATTCTTGAAAAGGTTGCCCGTGCGGGTCAAGCGTTACTCGTTATCGCTGAAGACATTGACGGTGAAGCGCTGACGACCTTAGTGGTCAACCGTTTGCGTGGTGTGTTGAACGTCGCAGCTATCAAGGCTCCTGGCTTTGGTGAGCGTCGTAAATCTATGCTACAAGACATCGCTGTTTTGACCGATGGTCAAGTGATTTCTGAAGACATGGGCTTGAGCTTGGATACCGCAACCCTGGAAATGTTGGGTAAAGCGCGCAAGATCATGATCACCAAGGATTCGACCACGATCGTGGCTGACATCACCAACGCGGCTAACGTACAAAAACGCGTCGAGCAACTGCGTCGTGAATTGAACGCAACTGACTCAGACTACGACAAAGAGAAGCTTTCTGAGCGGATCGCTAAATTGGCTGGCGGCGTTGCGGTCATCAAGGTCGGAGCTGCGACTGAAACCGAACTCAAGGATCGTAAACTTCGCATTGAAGACGCGTTGAATGCAACCAAAGCAGCGGTCGCTGAAGGAACCGTTGCAGGTGGCGGCGCAACTCTGGCCCATCTCGTACCGACGTTGGCTGCTGTCAAGGCAAGTCTAACGGATGTCGATGAGCAAATTGGCGTGGACATTATTGTCCGTTCTCTGACGGCTCCCCTGAAGCAAATTGCGGATAACGCAGGCGTTGAAGGATCCGTCGTCGTCGAGAAAGTTCAAGCAATGGCTTACCCCATGGGCTACAACGCACTCACCGACACCTACGAAAACCTGATCGAAACAGGCGTGATTGACCCCGCAAAGGTTGTCCGTTCTGCTCTACAAGATGCAGCTTCGATCGCATCCATGGTTCTAACTACTGAAGCTCTAGTCGTCGAGAAGCCTGAGCCTAAATCTGCTGGCGGCGGCGGCGGAGATATGGGTGGCATGGGCGGAATGGGTGGCATGGGCGGAATGGGCGGAATGATGTAATCGATCAATCTTGTTGTTCAATTATACAAGTCCGATCGGTCCAATGATGTAGGTGCATGGTTCGCCCTGTTCCTAACCTAACGAAAAAATAACAAGCCGTCTCTAGAATTCTGGAGGCGGCTTTGTTGTATTCCAAGACATTACTCTGTGGCCCTTGTAGCAACACGCTTTGCCCACAAGAGAGAATGTGTCAAACTAAGATAGAAGCTATGTCGTTTCTGTAATCTTCTAAAAAAGTTCTTTTCTCAGAAAATATCTCTACTTAATGTGTAAAGAGAAGTCTGTGAAATTACTGATCGATCGTCCGATCGCCTAAGAGGGTGTTTGAAAAGTCGAAGGTTGTGACGATGACCCGATCCCCCTAAATCCCCCTTAAAAAGGGGGACTATGAGTTGAATCCTGGTTTCTCATAAATCTCCTTGTGAAAGGGAACTATGAGTTGCATTCCAGTCCCCCGTAAATCTCGTTGTGAAGAGGGACTATGAGTTACATTCCAGTTCCCCCTTTTTAAGGGGGCTAGGGGGATCGGGTCTCAGTCACAACAAAAAACTTTAAAAACACCCTCTAAAGCTCAATCTATTAACCCTTACCCTATTCAAAGCGCAGTCGCGTCTATAGTCTCTCCTATGAAAAGCCTCTTCCTCGAACGTCTTCACAGCCCTGAACGCCCCGTCTTAGTTTTTGACGGAGCCATGGGGACAAACATTCAATCTCAGGATTTGACCGCTGAGGACTTCGGCGGAGCAGACTATGAAGGCTGTAATGAATATTTAATCCATACCAAACCAGAAGCGATCGCAAAAGTCCACCGAGATTTCTTGGCCGCTGGTGCCGACGTAATTGAAACCGATAGCTTCGGTAGTAGTCCGCTGGTGTTGGTGGAATACGATTTGCAAGATATGGCCTATGACTTGAGCAGACGATCGGCTGAACTGGCTCGAATCTGTGCTGATGAATACTCAACGCCTGAAAAACCTAGATTTGTTGCAGGTTCGATCGGGCCTGGAACTAAGCTGCCAACCTTGGGACACATTGGTTACGACGAGTTAAAAGAATCATTCATTGTTCAAGCCGAAGGACTGTTTGACGGCGGCATTGATTTGTTTTTAGTTGAAACCTGCCAAGACGTATTGCAAATCAAAGCGGCATTGAATGCGATCGAAGCGGTGTTCACTAAAAAAGGATCCCGTTTGCCGCTAATGGTTTCCGTGACCATGGAAGTCCAAGGCACGATGTTGGTAGGTACTGACATTTCTGGAGTGTTGGCAATTTTGGAGCCATATCCGATCGATATTTTGGGCTTGAATTGTGCGACTGGACCCGATCGGATGGCAGAGCATATCAAATATTTGGCCGAAAATGCGCCATTTGTTGTGTCTTGTATTCCCAATGCTGGATTGCCTGAAAACATCGGCGGTCATGCGCATTACAAACTCACCCCGATGCAAATGCGGATTGCATTACATCGGTTTATTGAAGATTTGGGTGTTCAAGTCATTGGCGGCTGTTGTGGAACTCGTCCGTCGCACATTAAAGCGCTGGCAGAACTCGCGGCAGAAATGACTCCGAAAGCTCGGGCAACTCGTCCGTCATTACTAACGTCTGGTAATGCGGGCAATGCCATTCGTCCTGCTATGAATTATGTTCCTTCGGCAGCTTCAATTTACGGTTCGCAGCCCTATGAACAAGACAATTCATTCTTGATTGTGGGTGAGCGTTTGAATGCCAGTGGCTCGAAGAAAGTTCGGGATTTGCTGAATGAAGAAGATTGGGATGGATTGGTTTCTATTGCTAAATCCCAAATCAAAGAAGGCGCGCATATTCTCGATGTGAATGTGGATTACGTCGGGCGTAATGGCGAAAGCGATATGAAAGAACTTGCATTGAGGCTTGCGACGAGTTCTACTTTGCCGTTGATGTTGGATTCGACTGAATGGGAAAAAATGGAAGCCGGACTCAAAGTGGTCGGTGGAAAATGTATTCTCAACTCGACTAATTACGAAGATGGCGACGATCGCTTTTTTAAAGTGCTTGAACTCGCAAAAGAGTATGGTGCGGGGGTTGTGATTGGGACGATCGATGAAGAAGGCATGGCGCGAACGGCAGACAAGAAACTCCAAATTGCACAGCGGGCATACCGTGCAGCGCTTGAATATGGTATTCCGGCCCATGAATTGTTCTTTGATACCTTAGC
>JAJAYH010000271.1 GCA_026786325.1 Alkalinema sp. CAN_BIN05
ATTTTTGAGTTTCAAATCATAGACTTCCGCCATGGACAGAGGACGAACCTGCAAGCTTTTCCCGAGGTCGGGCTTTTCAGCTATTAGACGAGCTAAAAACTCTTGGGCATCTTTTTGGCTGAGAAATACCCGAGCGATCGGATTTGCTTTTTGGTCCTTGGGCGGATTCGACACCAAGGGCGCTCCTTTGTCATCCGTCAGGGTAAAGACCGGAATCGGGCCGAGCTTTTGGGTGATTTGCTCAGGCGTGAGGGCCAACACCGATAGGGTATTCAGCAACATGGCACCCAAGAGTGCCCCACTTGCGAGACCTAGGTTTGTACTCCAACGGATTAAAGATTTCATAATGGCTCCTGACACACCCTACGGGGCATCGATAAAAATGGACAACTGAATCTAGCAAAAATAATCTAGATGAGGAATGAACACACTAGGACAAACACGTCAACAAACCTGCAACGATCGCAACTTACCAAATTCTGTACGGGACGATCGATGATGATTGTGACACATTGAATTTCGGACTGACCAAAATTTAGCAATCAGATTGCATTCTAGTTCAGGTTCGGTGACGAGAAATGAATGAGGCAAGTTCCAGTAGTTCTATTTGGGCTGAGTGTTTTGCAATACTTGGGCGAATCCCAGGACTACCACAATATTAGATAGGGTTAAAAATGACTCCGCACTCCCATGGAGCCAGTCCACATTGGCCAATTCCTGACCATAGACATTGCGAGCATAGAGTCCAGCAGGAATAGTAACCACCACAAATACCAGTAACAAATAAAAGCCAACCATCACCAACTTAGGCGCTTGACCCGACTTCCCGAGAAACCAAAGAAAGCCTAAATAGGGAAACAATGACAATGCGAACAACGATTCTTTAGACATCAGAAGTTCCCTCAGAGGTTCCCGGCGATCGGTTTTTCCAAATCCACCAAGCCGCCGCCATCATCGTGCAATTGCCGAGTAACGTGGTCGCCGCCTGAGTTGTCACCAACCATTCTAGCGCGGGACTATTGTCAAAAAAGTGCCAAGTACAAGCGCACATCGCACTCACTAGGGCTGGCAACATTCCGAAGGAGAGCAAGCGCCAAGCGGGCAGATTTTTCACCTCAGCAAAACGCCAAATAAGAAAAATTGCCACAATCCATTCAATGACGCTGGAAATATGAATAATCCAAGTGGGAATCGAAAGCGCATTCATAAAATAACTATCTCTGAACTATCTCTCAATGTCTGCTCTATTATAGGTCTCAAGCTAATTTCCCAATCTCTCCGACATGTCGAAACAACGGGCAATTCTCTGCGGTTATTATGGCATGGGCAATGCTGGGGACGAAGCACTCCTAATTTGCCTGCTTCAATCCCTTCCTGACCACATCGAACCGATCGTCCTCTCTAAAAATCCAGTCGAGACCCGCGATCGGTACAAAGTCAAGACTTGCGATCGTTGGGATTTAATCGCTGTGGTTAAAGAAATGCGTCGGGCCAACGTCTTCATTTGGGGCGGCGGAAGCTTGATGCAAGACAACAGCAGCCGAGTGAGTCCGATATATTACGGCGGTTTGATGAAATTGGCGCAGATGATGGGCTTGGAGACGATCGCTTGGGCACAGGGGATTGGACCGTTGAATCATCGATCGAACCGTTGGCTGACCCGGCATGTGTTGAAACGCTGTCGGCTGGTGACAGTGCGCGATACGGTTTCTCACGAGATGTTGCAACGCTGGGGAATTCCGGCGACGATCGCTCCCGATCCCGTCTGGGCGATGAAAGCAGACTACAGCTTTGATTTCTCTGATGACCCAAATTTTCGTGATCACAACAGCAAATACTGCATTGCCGTGAATCTTCGGGAGCATTCGAGCTTAACGCCCGATCGGCTGGAAATTCTAATTCAGTCATTAATTGAGTTTCAGAAAAACGATCGTAGGTTCACCATTCTCTTAGTCCCATTTCAGGAAAGTTTGGATGGAAAATTAGCCCGAGATTTACACGTAAGAATTCCAAGGAGTATGGTTTTGACCATAGATAATCCTCAAGTGATGAAGGGATTATTTGGGCATCCAAATATTATATTTACAATCGCAATGCGGCTTCATGCAGTCATTATGTCCATCTCTGAAGGCTGCAACTGCTTTGCCTTAAGCTACGATCCAAAAGTGACAAAGGTCATGGAAGCGGCTCATTTGAGTGGTGTCGTGGAACTCGATGAAATAGATCCAACCTTTGATAACCGTATATGTGAATGGCTCCCGGAATTGAAACGATCGATCGATAATCGGGGCGACTATGGCAATCCGAAAGATGGAGTGACGGACCGTGAAGATGCTCGACAAAAGTTAATTCAAGGCGCAACCCAACATCGAGATCTTTTGCGCCAAGTGCTTGACAAAATTTCCAGAAGTTCAATATGAGTCAAAAGACATAACTTACTTACTTCAGACTTAAGTTATCCTAGCTTTAAGGTTTTCACAGGCAGAACGTCACGCAGGACATTAAAATTATGCATGAATCTACCCAAAATCAGCCCAATCCGCCCCATTCTCATGAAACTAGACCTTCAGATGAATGGGAAATTGTAACGTTTCCGGATTCGATGCCTGTGGACGGCCTACAACAGCAAGTTGAAGAACTTCCAGTGCCACCGAGTTTGGTCAGTGGCGATTTTTATTTGAAGGTCCAGAACCAAAACCAAGAACTCCGATCGCAAGTCACCGAACTCGAACCCGCATTACACCGATCGCAAACGTCGCTGCGGGCTGAAATCGAGCGCTGGGAAGCCGTCACTCTGGCGCAGTCTGATTCATCCGAAAGTTCCGAAAGCCTATTGGCCCAACAAAACCAAGCTCTATCCGGATCACAAGTTCGACTCGGCCAGCTATTTGTAGAACTAGAAAATTCTCATCGCATGGCGCAAAGGCAACAGATCTTGGTCGAAACATTAACCGATCAGCTTCAAAGTAGCCACGAACAAATCGCCCAACTTGAGCGCGAATGTGCCGCAGTGCAACAACGATCGAGTGATAATCTCCAGCAATTTACCCAATCCGAACAAACCGCCCGAGATTTACGATCGCGGCTTCATCGCCAGCAACGGTACACCTTGCAATTCAAAGCCGCCCTTGAAAAATGTTTAGATGTGCCGCCCGCGACTGCTCAAGGATTTGTGGCCGACTTTTTAGACGAAGCCCTGAATCCTGTCGTCATCTCGCCCCCTAAAGTCAAAATCCCCCGATCGCAGCCCGTCCAGCCTTGGAGTGTCACTAGTGCAATAGTCGAAGTCAATGAGTCACCGATGCTTCAGCCTTGGGCCAATGCGATCGTGGCGGAGAGTGAAGCAGACAGTGATTTAGGCAGTATTGAGGAGATATCTGCCATTGATGAAACCGTTGCCGTTACGATCGAAACCTCAGTTGAAACCCGAACCGAAACCCCGATCGTAGTAAACCCTCCAATTGAGATAGTCTCAGACGATGATCAACTCGATCTCAGCCAAATTGAACGCAACCCAACCCTCGACGATGCTCAACGACTAGATAATTGGGCGGAGGTAATTGCTCAAGTCAATGCGATCATGGGCGAAGAGGTAACTATTGTCGAAATGACACATCCAGGAGACGAAAAACTCCCAACAGCTCCGATGCTCAAAGACCGACTAGAGGCCATCGCTCCTCTAATTTCCAAAACCAAGTCTCAAAAACGAGATGCCATGGTCGCGATCGATTTGCCATCATTTCCAAGACATGACGCTAAATAATCATTTAAAACCCACATTTTGCCCTTTGAATTATTAGGAATTTAAGGATTGTTGATCGCACCGATGAATAAAATAGCGCCCGTTTTATCATCACGAAGAACGCACAAGAATGGTTGATTGACCTTCATCTCAAAAGGCATTTTCACAGCTTCTATTGAGGTAGATCTGATTCCGATCGCAGTCGCTGCTGCCGCTGTGGTGCCAGATTCATTCACCTCAACAAAGGTTTTATGAATCACTTGATCAATCTGAACTGGACGCGTGCTGAGGCTTGAAAAATTGGCTTTATCACTAAAAGCAATCCCCATTCCGAGTTCACTTAAGGGCTTCTGGAGTTCTAGCTTGGATTCCATTTTGAAGCGCGGCAACTGGAGATAGCCGGGAACCGTTCTAAACTCGCTCATCCACTGCGTCCAAGTTTTTGGGGTGAGGGTTTGAATAACGGTATCAAGAGTCTGTCCATTTTTTGGCAGAAAAACGTAGAGATTCAACCGCCGATCGCCATAAGGCAACGCAACGGCCTGTAACCCCTCCATCTCAAAATAGCGAAATGTCCCTCGTTTTGCCATCATCGGCACTGTCTTCTTACCGTCAGGAGCAGAGAAGTCTTGAGGCGTAGTTTGCTCTAATTTAAACGGGCTACTCCATTCGCCTTTGAAGTAAGTGGCATTGACGAGAATCAGCCGATCGGCCTCGCTAAGTTGATCGACAATTCCCTCAATTTTGCCTTGGGTATTACGTTTGACCCAATTATTGATGATGCCGATGCTTTTTTTATTGTTGAAATCTAAAGACTCGACTTTTGCGTTATAAAACTGTTGATTACGACGGATAAAGTTAGAACTGATGGGCGTATCTTGGTTGGCCCAAATGGAATTCGCAATAC
>JAJAYH010000272.1 GCA_026786325.1 Alkalinema sp. CAN_BIN05
ACGCGAAATCAGCCAAATGATTCAATCGGGGACTGGACGGTTTGACCTGCATCAATTTGACAACGTTTTTGGATCTCACTCATTTCCAGAGGTCTCTTTACGTTTAGCTGAATGGCTAAATGAAGCCCCCGAATCCATCGCCCCACGCATCTGGGAAGCGACTGCCGCTATGGCCGATCGGATGGCTTATTGGGCCGATCACAACTGGACTATTCATAGTGAATTTGATCTCGATCGGTATACCTTTAGTGTGGCGGGTTCGGTCGGACTATTACTCTCTGATTTATGGGCGTGGCACGACGGAACAAATAGTAATCGAAAAGATGCGATCGGGTTTGGGAGAGGGTTACAGGCAGTAAATATCTTGCGAAATCACAATGAAGATCTAAGTCGGGGGGTGACCTTTATGCCGCAGGGTTGGACTATGACTGAACTCGACCAATATGCAAGACGCAATCTACTATTGGCCGATCGGTATACTAACGCTCTACCCGCTGGCCCTGCAAAGGATTTTTGCACATTACCCTTGGCATTAGCTCAGGCCACGCTAGACACTATGACGAAGGGATTTCCTAAACTCTCACGCCAACAGGTAATGGCGATCGTCGCTCACACTGGAATTCATCTTTAATTAGCCCGTGCTGTAGCAAAAACAAACTAATCAAATGATTGCACTAATGGATTCGATCGCAACTCTAATCAGAAGTTCTAATCAGAAGTGATCGCAGCTTTCAAAGTGCGACAAAATGCCTCAATAGATTTCAAACCTTCCTTAGGCGATCCTTCAGACAACCGTTTGACAAACGCACTTCCCACGATCGCCCCATCCGCGCCCCATTCCATCACCTGCCGAGCATGTTCCGGCTGCGAAATCCCAAATCCCACAGCCACAGGTTTGTCACTAACAATCCTCAATTCTTGAATCAAATCTTTTGTTTTCGCACTAATCTGCGTCCGCATTCCCGTCACCCCCGTCGTACTCACCACATAAATAAACCCTTGGGACTGACGAGCGATCGCCGCAATCCGAGGGACGGGACTAGTGGGCGCAACTAGCAATACAACTTCAATGCCATAGGTCAGCGCAGGTTTCAACAATCCATCCGACTCTTCTAAGGGCAAATCAGGCACCACCAATCCCTTCACCCCAATGCTGGCAATTTCTTGCAGAAAGGCATCAATACCACGGTTTAAAATCGGATTGTAATAGGTAAAAAGAATGATCGGTGCATTAATAGTCGGAATCACCTCTTTCAACATCAATAACACATCATCCAGCTTTACCCCGCGCTCCAATGCCCGTGTCGCCGCCGCCTGAATCACCGGACCATCGGCCAATGGATCAGAATAGGGAACGCCAACTTCAATGATATCCGCACCCGATCGGTCTAACACCCGGAGAGCTTCCGCCGTCGTTGCGAGATCAGGATCGCCCGCTGTTAGAAAGGGAATCAAAGCACATTGGGCGCGATCGCGAAGTTGCTGAAAACGTTGGGAAACAGATGTCATGATCAATGCTGAAACTCTACAGACATCTAGCGTACAGGAATACGGGGACATGGATTTTCATCTTTTAGCATCCACGATCGAATCCCAAAGATCCGATCGTCTTCTCCATTCGCTATTCCACATTCCCCTCATTCCACGGCGCAAAGAATGGCAGCAATAAAATTCCCGGCAGGGCCATGATCGCCGTCATGGTGAAGAATGGAACCCAACCCATTTGCTCCGCCCAAATACCCGCCGGAGCCGTGAGAATATCGCGACTAAATGCCTGCAATGACGAAAACAAAGCATATTGGGTTGCCGACAATCCCACATTACACAAACTCATCAACAATGCCACAAATGCCGCAGCCTCAAGGCCACCCAGGAAATTTTCAATGTTCAATGCCGCAAACATAATGGGATAGCTCTTTCCCACGATCGCCAGCAGCACATAAGTCAAATTCCCAACGGCCTGTAAAATCGCAAAAATCCAGAGTGACTTATTCACCCCAATCCTCGTCATAATCACGCCACCACAAAGCACTCCCATCGTCGTCGCCCAGAATGCAACTAACTTGGGAAACGCAATTTCCGCCGTACTAAATCCCAATCCTTTATCCAGTAAAAACGGAGTAGCAACATTACGTAAAAGTGAATCGCCCAACTTATAAATCACAATGAAAGTAAGAATCAACACCGCTTTCCGCCAACCGCTTCGCTGAAAGAATTCCTGAAAGGGCAACACAATCGAATTTACCAAACTGGTCGGCGGCAAACTATCTTGCTCAGGTTCCGGTGCAATTAACGAGGCCACAACACCTACACTCATCAACAACGCCATCACAAAATAAACCCATTTCCAAGGCATCACCTGAGCAAATGCCAACGTCAATGCACCCGCAATTTGAATCGCAATCCGATAGCCAAACAAAAATACAGAAGCCCCCGCCCCGCGTTCAGACTCCGTTAAACTATCCGTTCGATACGCATCTGCCACAATGTCCTGCGTCGCACTAAAAAAGGCCACGATCATCGCAAACCAAAAAATAGAACTCCCCGCCATCAAGCCAACCGTATGACGAATTTCACACAGTCCCTGAAAAAAGCCACTCCCCGCACAAGCCGTCGCTGCTGTCATTGCCGTCGGGACCGTCTTCAAGGCTCCAGGATCTTGGAATCCCATCAACGCGATCGTAATAATCAACAAAATCTGCGTCACCAATAGCCAACCTCGACGACGACCGAGAAACGGCGGCACATACCGATCGACAAAGGGCGACCACAAAAATTTCAATGAATAGGGCAAAGCGACAATACTAAAGAACCCGATCACTTTCAGGTCAACGCCTTCATTAGAAAGCCAAGCCTGCATGGGATCTTTCCCCGTCAAATACAACGGCAACCCCGACGAAAACCCCAACATGAGCAACGTCGCCATCTTCCGGCTCGTAAACACATCCAAAAGCGAATTCTTTGATTTCACGATCGCAATTTCCAACGCAACAAACCGACATTATCCATTAGTTCAAGGTCCGATCGTTGCATCCAAAATATCAAGATTAGCGCTAAATTAAAAACCGCACTAGGAGAAGATTCCCAATGCGGTTTTTAATACTATGTTTTTTAAGACTGTTCAGAACCAAACGCTTCGATCGTTTACTTCTTCTTCTTTGTCTTTTCTGCGTCCCGAATCGCCACACGACGAGCTTCTTTGAACGCATCACTCGCACGGGCAAAATTAATGCCAAATTGCTCAGTGCCCAAAATCGAACCCGCTTGTTCTGGCTCCCAGGAGGCGGACAGAATACCGTAGGACAAGCCCACAACTCCTAACCCGAAGAACCCGAGACTCACCAGTAACACGGCTGAATTTGGTAAATCGTAATGCTGTTGAGACACTAAGTAATAGCTAACGATAAACGTTGCCATACCCAAAACACTCGGTACGCCGGAAAAAAACGCCATGCGTCTTCCCATACGCTGACTCACCACTTGAGGAATCCCTGAAGATGGGTCATTTAAAAATCCAGTCGATCGTGGCGCAACAGGCTTCTTTTTTTTAGAAGTCGGCTCGAAGGGCAACGATTGAGGTTTAGAAGCTTCTGGCTCTTTAGATTCAGTTGACATGATCGTCAATACTCAACAGCAACAATAAGACATTTGAAAAACAATAGATTTAAATCGCGATCGATTCAAACCCAGTGAAAAAATTCTTAACCCCGAATACCCAACCGACCAATCAAAGTCTTGTATCGTGCATAGTCAAGCTTCTGAACATAAGACAGCAAGCGCTTCCGCAAGCTAATCATTTTCAAAAGACCAATGCGAGAACCGTGGTCCTTTTTGTTGGTTTTGAGGTGGCCGCTCAAGCGATTGATCCGCTCGGTCAACATTGCAACCTGGACTTCAACAGATCCGGTATCGGTTTCGTGTTTTTGGAAGTCGGTAATAATTTTCTGTTTGTCTTCTTGGACCAGTGACATGGGTCAGTTTCCTTAAAATAAAGATGTCGGCTATCCATGTTACCACTTAACTATCACTGAAATTACTCAACCCGACCGTACTTCGCCGTTATCTCCGGCTGGTGAGCCATCGGTTGCGCCATCGATCGCATCACGGTCCAAGCCCAAAGCTGATCGCCCCAGGAAAAATGCCACCATTCGTGATAGTGCCGAGCAAAACCCGCACTGGTCATGACAAAATTCAATAGCTGTCGATTTTGATCAAACCGAAGACTATCGCCCGCCATAGTCCCGACAAAATGATCCGGGAACGATCGCGCCGAAATCTCATCAATCTCCGAACCCATATCGATCGATTGCCCCAATCCATCCACCAACGTCACATCCACCGCTGCGCCCGTACTGTGAGGTGGCGGCATCAATGGATCCAACTTAGGCACCGCCCAAAACTGATAGACCTCTTGCAATGCCTGCGATCGTTCTACTTCCGTCGCACCATTTCCCAATCCCTTCGCCATCAGAACTTCCTGAAGCGTATGGTTCACCATAAATTGCTGCACTGCTACGGGACGATAGGCATCAAAAATCTGGATTCGCCAGCCGGGTTGAATCGATCGTAATTTAGACTGCGCCTGTCGAAGTTTTTCTAAAACACCCGATCGCACATAGAACGGCGACTTTTCACCATAGGGCGCACCAATTTTTTTATAGGGATGCGGTGTAACTAGGTCAAATTCTGGACTGGGAATGGCCACGAGCGGCTCTGAACTAGGGACGATCGGCACAAGGTGATACGGTTTCATGAGTCGTTGTCATAGTGGGTTGATCCCCCTAAATCCCCCTTGGTAAGGGGGACTATGAGAATAAGGTTAAATTCTGAGGCATAAATCGTGAGTTCTCAATTCAGCTTCCGGTCCCCCCTTCACAAGGGGGCTAGGGGGATCTCTACGGTTTCTGAAAATCACTCGGCGGCCTAAAGCTTTCTACAGGCAAATCGCGCACGGCCTGTGACATAAAAT
>JAJAYH010000273.1 GCA_026786325.1 Alkalinema sp. CAN_BIN05
AGTCCAACCCCAACGCCTTGTGGAGTTTGTGAAGTCTGTCAAGAAATTACCAAAGGCAATGCACTAGATGTAATTGAAATTGATGCAGCAAGTAATACCGGAGTCGATAGCATTCGGGAATTAATTGAACGATCGCAATTTGCACCTGTTCGTTGTCGTTATAAAGTTTATATTATTGACGAATGCCACATGTTAACGAGCGCGGCGTTCAATGCCTTATTGAAAACCTTGGAAGAACCACCCGATCGGGTCGTCTTTGTCCTCGCAACAACCGATCCTCAGCGTGTTCTACCGACCATTATTTCACGTTGTCAACGGTTTGATTTTAGACGAATTCCATTAGATTCTTTAGTTCAACATTTAGTTCATATCGCAAAACAAGAAAACATTGCGATCGCCCCCGCTGCACTCCATCTCGTCGGTCAAATTTCCCAAGGTGGATTGCGAGATGCCGAAAGTTTATTGGACCAATTAAGTTTATCGCCGGATGAAGTTTCGGTGGATAAAGTTTGGGATTTAGTCGGTGCTGTTCCTGAACGAGATCTAATGGCATTGGTTCAAGCGATCGCAACTGACAACGCTGAAACAATGCTCGACCAAACGCGAAAACTAATGGATCGTGGGCGAGAACCCATGATTGTATTGCAAAATTTAGCTAGTTTCTATCGTGATTTATTAATTGCAAAAACCGCACCAACTCGTAATGATCTAGCCGCAATCACACCACCAACTTGGACACAAATGACCTCATTTGCAAAGGGTGCAGAGATTGCTTGGATATTGCAAGGTCAACAGCATTTACGATCGGCAGAAGTCCAAATCAAACATACAACTCAGCCTAGACTTTGGTTAGAAATAACATTAATGGGATTACTGCCCAGTGCCTTGGGTTCAGTGGTAACACCGACCAACATCGATCGAGTTCCAACCATAGCCCGATCGCAAGCCGCACCCACAGCACCGCCGCAAGCACAACCCCGAGTACAACAGTCAACACCCCAATACCAAACTCAATCTGAACTACCACCCAAAATCGCGCCGATCGAAACTCGACCGGAAACTCCACCGGATAGTCTTCAACCGACCGAAGGGCATCGAGATCTTGTCACCCTTTGGCAGAAGATTCTTTCTAACATTGAAGAAATACCGACCCGCGCCGTCTTGAGCGCAAATTGTCATATTGCAGAATTGAATGGTCAAGAAATTACAATCGGCATTTTTCAAAAAACCAGTCTCAAAATTGTCAAAGAACGATCGGCCCAACTCGGTAAAGCCTGTGCCAAAACCCTAAAAGGCGGCGTGAAGATGACATTCATCATCTCTGAAAGGAAGGGACCGGAGGGAAAAGCCCCCAAGGTTCAACCCATGCTGGTTGAACCGACCATCCCCACGCTGCCTCAAAACGTAATCCCCATAACGCGCCAAACCACACACCAAGTCACGACAAAACTAGTTCCGGCACCTATGATCTATGATCATGCACCCAAGGATATAGATAGTGGTGTGGAATCCTGGGAGGTCGATGAATTGACTAAAGCCACAAAAAGTCTAGCCATGGCATTTGATGGAAAAATTGTCACCCTAGATGATGAAATCGATGTAATTGAAGAACCAGAACCCACGATGCCAACGATCGCACAAATCATGGGCAGTGATGCTTTAGAAGATCTCGAAGATGAAGAGGATGACGATGTACCATTTTAGTGGAGTGTGACTCACCATGGACTATAGCAATTTCACCCTCAGTAAAGTCAAGGAAGACTTTCAATTATCGATTATTGAAGGCGTACAGTTTTTGCCCGCTACACTAGCCGAAATTATTCCAAGCCCAATTCTAAAAGGCGTTCTAGAAGACTTGCCTTGGGCGATCGCAGTCGATACGGAAAAAGCCCGCTCGGAAGTTATTATCAACTCTGTCTTATTAGAAGTTCGGCGTATCTTTGAACAACGAATCAGCGTATTTTCGGGAGAAGAATTCAATGTTGATGCTAGTTTAGGATTGAATGGGGTTTGTGACTTTCTGATTAGTGGATCTAAAGAACAACTCTCCCTCGAAGCCCCTGCGATCGTCGTCGTCGAAGCCAAAAAATCTGACTTAAAATCCGGCATGGGACAATGCATTGCTGAGATGATCGCGGCCCAGCAATTCAATTCAAAAAAAATGCATCCCATTGCCAAAATCTTCGGAGCCGTCACCAGCGGAACGTCCTAGCGATTTATGCAACTCGAAGATAAAACTGTCACCATTGATCTGCACGACTATTCGCTACCGCCTGTTGGGATTATTTTAGCGGCCCTGGTTTGGATGATTGAGCAAGGTTCTACGCAACGATCGGTTCATTAGAAACACTATGAAATTTAATTCTGTCCCTATGTCAATTAAGCGAACTCCATTACGTCTATGGGTTGGTTGTAATTTCTATATTTTAAAACGTCAGTTTGAATGGAAACTTTCTCGCATTGCGAAGACGATTGCACCCGACAAATTACCGATCGAACTCTTCACCTAACTATTGTCGAAATAGGGCTGCCCAGAGGTTCGAGTTGGGCGATCAGTAGAGGATTAATGAGACCGATCGGTTCTAACCGCGACGGAATATTATTAAGTTGCAAATCTTAGGGAAATCCCGATCGTTCAGAAACAAAAATGTTACCTTCCACGTCAAAACAGGAAACCACCAGCTATTCACCAACTGTTTGCAAGGAATTAATTTCATGAAACCCACTCTCTCTACCCGTCGTTCTTGGTTCTACCCACTACTTGCCGCCGCATCAGCACTTGTCTTCACGCTTGCAACCCCCACCATCTCCCACGCCTTCAGTTGGTTTGACATCTTGCAACGCGGTCTCCAAGTCGTCCAACTCAGCAGCATGAACGATCGGCAAGAAGTGGACCTTGGCAAACAAATTGACGCACAACTGATATCCAGCCAAGTCCGCATTCTGAACAATCCCGCAGCTAACGCCTACATCACCCAAATCGGCCAACGACTCGTCCCACAGAGTAGCCGTCCTAACCTACCCTTCACC
>JAJAYH010000274.1 GCA_026786325.1 Alkalinema sp. CAN_BIN05
CTGCTGGGAGCCTTATTCAGCCACTGATACCGATTCCTAAAGGAGAAGGTGCAATTATGTTGGATGCATTATGTTGGACCTTAAGTGCGATCGGGGTCCGGATGTCCTGTCATCTTCTCACCCAACTCGTTCCTCTGCTAACTCTTCCCCTAACTCTATTCATGCTTGGTCCGGCTATTATCGCCACCTACCTTGCCTTCTGCGTCCCCAAGTCTAGTTCTGCTACTGTCTATCGTTGTTTATTAATAACACTAGGCTTCTTCATTGGAGGGAAAATTTAGAACTGTTCTTCCACTTGTAATTATTCCAGTTAGCTCATTTATTTACTTCATTTATTTACTTAAGAGGTCATTATGCAATCCCAATATGCTTCCGAGAACTTCACTGCCGCTATTTTTGTAAATTCCGCCTCGTCACAACGCCTTAAAATTGTATTGTTTTGTGGAATTTTGGCTCTTGCGATCGCTCTGTATAAAGATCTTCCCGGATTGTTTCATACTGCCGCTGCTGCCCCGGATTTACCCTGCAAAGGCAATCCCCAAGCGCAAAGTCTGTCTCCGCAACAACTCAAAACCCTTGAAAAAACTACTCCCGGCACTCCCAAATCGGCATTGAAATCTGGGCTTCCCGATGCCTATTGTCAATTGCCTAGCGTTGTTGTTCGGGCGGGTGCTATTGCATCTCGGGATGTCTTTCGGATTAATTCCAATGGTTCCACTGAATGGGGCATTGCAATGTATGAAGGCGATCGATTTGCTGGGTTTCGGGTGATGAATGACTAATTTAATTGGTTTAACTCGAATGGTGATGCCTGCTATTGTTGTCTTGACATTAACAGCTTGCCAAACTGCACAACAAGTCATTAAACCGCCTGAACTGCATCAGAAATGGGAATTGCAAGCGGGCGATCGGATTGCGGGCTATGAAGTGATTAGCGGTCTTGGGGAACTTTCATTAGAACTCCAAGGAAAAGCAGTCTACGCTCCCGTTCGTGGCAAAACTAGTATTGATGCGCGCAATTGTGTTTACTTTGAATCACCGGAAATTCCCAACTATCAATTTCGACTTTGCAGTCTTCACAACCCCCACATTGGACCATTGCGTCAGGGTGAAGAAATCGGCACAGCCAATCAATTACGATTTGCAGCATTACGCCAACATCCTAGTGGCAAGTGGGCGATCGTTGAACCTTCTAAACAAATCCTTGAAAAAATCCTCAAATCCTCTTAAATCAATTGCCTCTTAAATCAATTGCCTCTTAAATTAATTATCTAATATGACTCAATTTCCAGCCTATTCTATGGCGATCGTCACTCTAACCTTAAGTATTTCCAGTATTTTCCCATCTAAATTCCCAATTCTCGCGTTATCAAATCAAACTCATACTAATACTCAATCTCACGTCACTCGTGATACCCGAGGCGTTAATCTTCCTAGTGCGATCGCCTTGGAATTTGGTGTTGATGTTCCTAATTCCAAACTAAATACTAATTCAATTTCCAAACTAAATACTAATTCAATTTCCAAACTAGATGCTAGTTCAATTGCCGATCCTGATTTAAAACCTATTCATAATCCTAGTCTTGACTCCATTACAATACCAACCGATTCCACCATTTTCCAAGGCGGTCCCAATTCCTTAGTAGCTCGTGCTGTCGGGGGTGCTGAAGGGACTCGTCGCCCGGATGGTAGTAAAAATCCGGCGTATTACGGCCACCGAGATCCTGGTAATGCCAAATGGAATCTGGGGAGTTTCTCCTATCAGCACGAGGCCCAATCGCCCGAAGATGCAGATTCTCGCCAACTCCGCCGTCTCGCTACCCAAGATAAAATGCTCCAACAGCGCGCCCAATCTCAGGGGTTAAATCTCACGCTTCAAGAACGTCTAAATGGTTTGGATCTTGCTAATCAAGCACCACTTGCAGCCCTCGATCGTGGTGGTTATATCGATCGATTAAAGCAGTCTCGCGATCGGGGACTAAGGGGAACTGAAGCAATTTTACAAGCCCGAGTCAATTCATATCGTGAGCCTGATACTAATCTTTGGGATGCGCCTGGATTGGGTAATAATGAAGCCGATATCCGTCATGATCAAGCTCGCCGAATGGATGCTGTTGAAGCCGCGATGTCCCTTGCAAAGACACCTTAACTAAGACTGCTTTTTTCCACATTCATTAGGAATGGAGATGTTTCCAATTTGATCTTGCTTATGGTTAAGTGAATTAAACCTATGAGTAAACCTTTATCATGGACCTACTTACCCAACTTCGGCAGGACTACGATCGTTTCCCCGCTGACCAGACCTATCGTCTTTATTCTGAAGATGTATTTTTCAAAGACCCAATGAACCAATTTCGGGGCGTGAAAAAGTATCAGGACATGATCGGTTTTATTTCGCGTTTTTTCAAATCTCCCAAACTTGACCTCCACAACATTCAACAAACCGATCGGCAAATCCGCACCGACTGGACCCTCAGTTGGACCACGCCATTGCCTTGGCAACCCCGCATCAGCATCTCCGGCTGGAGCGAACTCAAAGTCGATGACGCTGGATTAATCTGTGAACATATCGACTACTGGAACTGCGATCGGTGGAACGTCATCCAACAACACTTTCCTAAAAAGCAAGAACCCGGATAGAGATATGGCACAATGAGAACAGTTACAAAACGTAAACATTTAAACGTCTAAAGGGTTTCGGCACATGCGTGTAATTTTGATGACAGGAAAAGGTGGCGTGGGGAAAACCTCCGTGGCTGCTGCAACGGGTCTTCGCTGTGCCGAGCTGGGCTACAAAACCCTCGTGCTAAGTACGGATCCGGCCCATTCTCTCGCCGACAGTTTCGACATCGAACTCGGTCACGAACCCAAGGAAGTCCGTCCGAATCTTTGGGGTGCAGAACTGGATGCGCTGATGGAATTGGAAGGCAATTGGGGCGCGGTGAAACGGTACATTACTCAAGTTCTTCAAGCCCGTGGTCTGGATGGCGTGCAGGCAGAAGAACTGGCGATTTTGCCGGGGATGGATGAGATTTTTGGTCTGGTGCGCATGAAGCGGCACTATGACGAAGGGATTTATGATGTGCTGATTATTGACTCCGCGCCCACGGGGACGGCACTGCGGCTCTTGAGTTTGCCGGAAGTGGGTGGCTGGTATATGCGGAAGTTTTATAAGCCGTTCCAGGGAATTTCCATGGCGCTGCGTCCGTTAGTAGAGCCGATTTTTAAGCCACTTGTAGGCTTCTCTCTGCCGAACAAAGAAGTCATGGATGCGCCCTATGAGTTCTATGAACAAATTGAAGCATTAGAAAAGGTTCTGACGGATCCAACCAAAACTTCTGTGCGCCTGGTGATGAATCCTGAAAAAATGGTGCTTAAGGAGTCGTTGCGCGCCCATGCCTACTTGAGTTTGTATAACGTCGCGACTGATATGGTTATTGCGAATCGGATTATTCCCGATAGCGTCCAAGATCCATTTTTCCAGCGTTGGAAGGATAGTCAGCAGAAATATCGTCAAGAAATTCACGACGATTTTCATCCGTTGCCCATTAAGGAAGTGCCGTTGTATTCCGAGGAAATGTGCGGGCTTGAAGCGCTCGATCGGTTGAAGGAGACGCTTTTTCATGGGACTGAAGACCCAACTCAGGTCTACTACAAAGAAACAACGTTGCGCGTAGTGCAACAAGACAATGGTTATAGTCTAGAACTCTATCTTCCTGGCATTGAGAAGAACCAAGTTGAATTGACCAAAACAGGCGATGAACTCAATATTCGTATTGGTAATCACCGACGAAATCTGGTCCTTCCACAGTCTCTAGCAGCCCTTCAGCCGTCTGGCGCGAAGATGGAAGAGGACTATCTGAAGATTCGGTTTGCTTAATCTGCAATCAAGTTAAAATCAAATAAAAAAGCAGGACGATCGCCCTGCTTTTTTATTTAGAAAATCACTGAATTCAATCCGTAATCCTAGGCATCGAACTGATTCGATCGGCGGTACTGCATATAGGCTGCAAAAAACAGGCCAGCCAAGGTAATAGGAATCAATCCAACAACGATACCCAACAAGATCGGTTCAACCA
>JAJAYH010000275.1 GCA_026786325.1 Alkalinema sp. CAN_BIN05
ACCCATTCATCGGAAAGCTGTTTGACTTCGCGGCGGGTAATACGTTTGCCCTGTTTGGCGGAGTCGGCGATGACTTGCTGGACTTCCGTGGACGATTTGGCCGTCTCCATAAAGGCGCGCTTGGTGAATTTATTAACGTCTTCAGCTTCGAGATAGCCGTCATCAATCATCCGATCGGCGCACTCGGCCAAATCAATTAAGCTGTAGGCTGTACTTCTACTAATTTCACGATCTTTTAACCAATTCAAAAAGCCAAGTCCTTTGCCCGGTTCCGAGGTTCGTTCACGATCGCGCACAGCCCGCAAAATTTTGCCGCGCCATACATCAGTTTGCAAATCTAACCGATCGCATACTTGCCATGCTAGTTCGATTTGTTCCTGAAAGTCATAAGCACTAATTTCGGTATCTTCCGGATCAGGAAGCTGCACGTCAAAGCTGATGGCTAATTTTTTTTCTAGAGCGGCTAGATTCAGGACTGGCTCACCGTTAGCTTTCGGTTGCCGCGCTTTTTTCGTGGCTTTCACGGGAGGCATATCAAATTGAGCCTCGAATTGAGATGCTTTTGTTGAAGGCGTATCTGCCTGCGCTGCTGTCTGCACCATGTCTAGTCCCTCATTCTGCTTTGCTCTAGCCGGAGACCATTATTGCATGGCTTGAGACCGTGATGGCTGATTGCATGGTGATTAGGATTGAGAGATCTGAAGGGGAGATTTTTGTTTGATTGAATATTGCCGATCGTGAATCAGGGTTTTTAAATGCTCGACACGGCTAGCTGGGGCGGGATGACTTGCGAGAAATGGAATGTTGGAAATGTCTCGAATCCGATCGAAAAAGTCAACGGCTCCGGCAACATGACCATACTGTTTATAGAGCAAATCTAAGCCAACATCATCGGCTTGAATTTCTTGTTGTTGGGAAAACTGGGCACGACTAATGGCTTCTATGCTGGTGGTGCCGATCGCGGCGACTGAACCAATGTCACCAAACAAACTCGAAAATACAATTTGAAGTAACAATGCATTGCCCAACCCACGCAAATGATCGCGGTTTTTAAAATGCCCCAATTCATGACCCAGAATCATCACCAGTTCATTTTCAGATTCAGCTTTGTCGAGTAACCCTTGATAAATTAGAATCCGATCGCCAGGAACGGCTGCTGCATTAACAACAGGTTGATTGATATAGAGAATTTGGTAATTGCGGACGGGATTGCTGGGCGGAAGATGGGATTCTAGTTTATTTAAAAGATCATTGAGTTGATCTTGAGTTTTGCCTGGTTTCGCTTGTTGGCTATAAACCGGAAGCACCAAGTTCCCCAATTGCTGTTCGACACTCGGCGGAATCCACCAAACAATGGCGCTTCCCAAGGCAAATGTGCCCCAAATAATCGCCATCAAACTCGCGATACAAATCACAAAAAATTTGAAGAGATCGCGAGATTTTGGTTCAGGGTTTCGATCGCTATAACTAGCAATGCCGGGAGGAAGTTGCATAAGAAAACTTGGTGAATTAGTTAGTCTGATTTTACGGGGCGGAATGCATGGAGAAAATTGATTAATGATCCCAAATGGCGAGTTTGAATCCACAATTTACCTTGTCCACTAAAGCGACAAACCAACCCTTCTCCGCCAAATATACTAGTTTTGAGACTCTTAAATGAAAGTCCACCTAGCATTTCGACGTTGTAGTTCAGGGTATCTTCAAAGGCGACAATATAGCCCGTATCTACAATATACGATCCATTGACTGGAATTTCTAAAATCGCACCATAAGAACTAAACCAAATATCACCATCGCCACTCGCTTTAATTAAAAATAGTGATTCGCCACTGAAAAAACCTTTCATTCCTTGAAATTTTGTATCTATTGTAATACTAGGATCTGCTGCAACGAAGCCACTTGATTGAATGAAAAGGGCGCGATCGGTCTGACAGCGATAATGAGACACATCCCCAGGAACACCCGGAGACAATAGTAATTCGCCCGGTTTCTCTGCTGCGGTGAATTCGCTCAAAAACAAAGATTCCCCACCGAACATACGGCCAACACTTTTCATAATGCCACCACGCATTTTAGATTTCATGGTGATGTGGCTATCCATTGCAGCCATGGCTCCAGCTTCGACAATGAGGCTTTGATTGGCCGCAAGCTTCACGCGCAAGGAGGCGTAGGCGGGAGAATGTTGGATGTCGTAGGTATACATGTGAATTATGAGTTGTGAATAGTGAATTATGGATTCGGGATTAACGTGGGGGGAGTTGGCCGCCAATTTCTCTGCCAAAGGAGCTAGGGTTGTGGGTTTGGCAGTAGAGTTTGCCTTTTCCACTGAAACGACAGACTAAGCCTTCGCCGCCGAAAATAGCTCCCCACCAACTGGCATTGGCTTTGCTAATTCGGAAACTGAGGCTGTCTTCAAAGGCGACAATATGTCCAGTATCGACGACATATTCACCGTCTACATCAATTTCGTAGATGCCACCGAAGGCATTGAGTAAGACAATTCCATTCCCGCTGATTTTGAGCCAAAAAATTGACTCACCGCTGAAGAAGCCTTTGAAGCCTTGAAAGCCAAGTTCTAAATCTACGCCCGGTGTGCTGGCCAGGTATCCGGTGGATTGAACTAGTAATGTTTTGCCGTTCATTTGATAGGAAAGCAGATCGCCCATAAATTTGGGTGCGAGGTAGAGTTCCCCGGCTTCGCTGGTGGTGCGGAAGACGCTGAGGAAGAGCGATTCTCCACCGACCATTCGTTTGAGTCCGCCCATGATGCCGCCGCCTTTGCCCTTACGAAGCGTGGTGCTGACGTTGAGATTGCTGCTCATGGCGACCATGGCTCCGGCTTCGGCGACGAGTTCTTCTTGCGGATCTAGATTGATTTTGGCGATCGCGCTATCGGGCTGATGAAGTATTTCGAGTTTCATGAAGAATGACGTGTGAATGGACAATTGTGAATGGAAATCTAGTTAAACTTTTGGGCGAAGGAAGCTGACTAGGCCACTGACGCTGCGGGATTGCATGTAGATTTCGCCGTTGCCCGTGATGCGGTTGACTAAACCTTCACCAGAAGTCACGGAACCTAGCAAACCTCCAGCTAATTTAATGTTCATTTTGAGACTTGGGTCATAGGCTACGAGATGGCCGCTATCTACGATGAAGTCATTTGTAACTTGACGTTTGGAGAGTCCACCATAGGCTCCAATGAATAGGATGCCATTACCGCCGACTTTGAGTTTAAATAAGCCTTCTCCCGCAAAGAAGCTAGCGAATCCAGCCCAATGGACATTAAGGGTAATATTTCCAGCATGGGCGATGTAGGCTCCGGGTTGGAGGCAGAGTTCACGGTTGTTTAGTTCGATGCGGGTGATGTCACCTATTGTCGATTGGGTTAAGACGACTTCTTGAGGTGTGTTGCTTTTGTTGGTAAAGGTGTTGATGAACATGGATTCCCCGCCCAGATAGGTCTTCAGCAATGCGGGAATCAGACCGCCGGAGAACTGGGTTTCGATCGTAATATTACCGTCCATACTGGCCATGGCTCCAGCTTCTGCGACTATTTTTTCTCCTGGCTGGAGCGTCACAAATACGGTGGCAAAAGTGGGTTTGTAGCGAACATCATATTTCACAGTCGTGGAGTCCTGGGATAATCCGGCTAATGGCTTATATTATTTTTTATCATATTTAGTTAGCCCAAATGCGATCGTTTTCTTTCCATTAGACTTAGTTCTGCTACAACCACTAAGCAATAGGGGTAGAACAATGATCATGAGTCCAATTTTGGTGAAATTCAAAGGCTTTTTTCGTAATTTTAGTTGCAGCATTATAAATTAATTCATTCATTTAGTTTAAGTTTAGTTTAATACCAGATTCTGAAAGGGCGATCGGCTAATCGTAAACTTGAAAAGATGATTGTTGAGACGATCGTACCCGCACCAAAGACGTATCCTGCGCAAACGTCATACTGTCCACCTACAAAACCATGCGTAGGCGCTCCTCAGTTCTCAAGCCGTCAAAGCCAACAACACAAATCTCAAGCTCTTCGTCAAGCCATACTCAAAATAAAAGCCCAGTATCCCAACGCGATCGACTGGGCGACTTTCACGTTGGGATACTGGGCCTTGAAACTAACTTTCAAACTACTGGCTCAGATCTACTGACTAGATAACGGTGCATCGATCGCTTTAATCAACCGATCGCGAGTCTCTTCCAAATGCGCCATGGTATACAGATCCTTTGAATCAGCCTTTTTCATGGCGCGAGTTAACACATCTCGCAGTTGCCGCATTTCATAACGAACTACCGTTTGGGCATCATCTGGCGCATCATATTGCCGCAACGCGATCGCAATCAATAGATTCATATGTTGACGTTGTAGCCCTCGTCGCATCGGTGAAAGTTTAAACCCGTCTTGTGGCGTAATCACTTCACTCCAAATACTCGATTGCATAGTATCCATCAATTCAGGAATGGTTAAGGTTTGAGATGGATTTTTCAATTCACCTTCACGC
>JAJAYH010000276.1 GCA_026786325.1 Alkalinema sp. CAN_BIN05
AAAACCATTGGCCCGTGATGGAGTCAAACTCACATCCAGCCCCGTATCCTTAATAAAATCCGGCTTCAATTCAATAATCTCATTCGGAGTTAGCCCACTGAGTCCTTCCAGTAAAAAACCCACCAACCCCTTCACCAATTGCGCGTCAGAATCGCCACAAAACAGAACCTTACCTTCGTCTAGTTTTGCCGTAATAAAAACCTGAGAGACGCAACCCATGACTTTATTCCCATCAATTTTGTCCTCATCAGGCATCGCAGCTACTTTCTTGGCGTAAAAGATCAACTGCTCATATTTACGCTTTGGCTCAGTAACTCGTGCAAAACGTTGGACAATTTTTTCAAGCGCGGCTGGAATCGGAGTCGGAACTGTCATGAAACCTGATACGAATTCAACCTCCTCATAATAGCCGGATTTTAAGCACAACCGGATTACAAGAACCAAATTATGGACCGATCGCCGATCGGTTCCTCCGATGGATTTAAACGCTCAGCAATCATTTAAATCTCAGTCCCAAACGCTTTCCAAGTAGACGGCGGTGGAGCCAAAAATTCATAACTTCTTTCCGTCGTCTGACCCGGTTTAGCCGTCAACACAATATCAAACGAGATTGAAACCCGATCGTCCTCTGTTTCATTCGCCGCCACCGCATGACGTTGTTTTGCAGGAAACAGGAGCAATCGCCCTTCTGTCGGAGCATAGGCCGCTTGGTCTTGATTTAAACCATTCCATTCCGTAAATAATTCCGTATTCTCCAATCCCAACCCCGCACACACCTCATTCAATCGCGCATCATTCAGAAATACTAAACACCCCGCCGCATCGGAACCTGAATAGGGCACCGAGATGTAATAGACCGCACTCACATGGGCCGTTAAATGAGAATGGGGACCGATTTCCTCACCATACCGAGAAATCACAGGCCAAGCCCGCTGAATATAAAGCGCCACATCCTTCAACTCCAACCCCAACTCCTGCAAATACAGCCGGGTATGGGTCTCCACCTGCGTCACCAACCAACTAAATCGCCGATCGTCCTGAACCGACGCAACGCCATGAATATCCCCCGTCCAAGCCCGACCTTCAAAGTTGCGTTTTTGATCATCACTCGACTCTAAATCCCGCACCGCCTCCAGCATCCCCATTTTATTCAATACAGCATCCGGCAAATCGGCCTGATAAATCGCCAACGGGAAGTGAGTCTGGGTCGGCATATAGTTTGATAATCCTGGTTTGATAGTTGACTAGCTAGTGCAAATATTCTCGCCTAGTTATTCAGATAGGCATTTCCGTAGTCTAGGTCGGGTCCGATCGTATTCTCAATCCATACTAAGGCTAGAGCTTCTAAAATCCCAATTAGAACCACCTCTAGCCCATAGCAGTCCAGCTCACTTAATACAGCCTTACGCAAATACCAATGGCTTACCATCTTCTAGAATCTGGGCAGGCTTGGCTAGATTGGCCCGTAATTCCTTGGGCATACAGAACATCACCGAATGGGCAATTTCATCGTACATCCGCAATTTATCCGTTAAGCTTCGCTCCATAATCCGCTTGCTCACAGTAGCTGTTGAAAGCTCTAGTGGATCCACGCCTTTGGTCGCCAACAGGAACC
This sequence comes from Alkalinema sp. CAN_BIN05, assembly GCA_026786325.1. GTDB lineage: Bacteria > Cyanobacteriota > Cyanobacteriia > Leptolyngbyales > Leptolyngbyaceae > JAAFJU01. The sequence continues at coordinate 1,616 of JAJAYH010000276.1, forward strand.
CCCAAGTTACCAAGAATGACGGAATGAAGGTAATGTAACTCCGCACCACCGGGAAGGCTGTCCCAAGAGTTTCGCGAATCACTGCATGTTCTTCCCAATAGCTAAGGGTCAAGCGACAAGCCTGAACAGCCATCACGCCCTCTTTGGTGAGCCGATCGTAACAGAGCTTATGAAACTCGCGAGTATACAGCCCCATGGCCGGACCCTCTGGAATCCCATCCGTAATATCAAAAATAATTACATCGAATTGCTCGTGAGTATTTTCTAGATAAGCCCGACCATCTTCATGGCGCAACTCCACTCGGGGATCATTAAAAGCTCCTTGATGCCAAGAGGTGAGGTGCAGCTTGCAGAATTCCACAAGTTCGCCGTCTAGATCGACCATCACCGCCCGCTCAACCGTGGGATGCTTCAGCACTTCTCGTAATGTCGCGCCTTCTCCACCGCCCAAAATCAAGACAGACTTGGGATGAGGGTGAGCGATCATCGCCGGATGAACCAACGCCTCGTGATAGACATATTCATCGGTCTCGGCGGACTGAACCGCACCATCTAGAACCAACACGCCCCCATAAGTTTCAGTCTCGACATACTGTAACTCTTGAAACTGAGTCTGTTGAGCCAAGATTTTTCCACTGCGTTTAAACATGTGGATCTCATCTGGACTGCATTGATCCACTAACCATGAGGTAAATTCCATAGCCCTCTCTACTGTGCGTACTATGCCTACGGAGGATAACGATAGCTTGATTCATCCTCATTAGATAAATAATAGATTACAAATAAATAATGGGAGATGTAGTTTTGACTAGGTGTGCCAAGAACTATATCTCCCACTTGATGTGCGTCTATTTTTTGACTAGTCTTGCACTAGTCGATCGTGCCTGCCCGCGTTCTCTAATAGATTTGGGTCTTTCCCTTCAAGGCACGATCAACGAGTTCCTACCTCGCCATTGCAACCTCGCCCATTGCCGAAAGGCTGTAGGCGGACGGTACGGTTAGTTGGGTCGGATCGCATCGCTCATGCATCTGCTTTGTCACCCAACGAGGTTTCCAACGCTCTTGGAGAATGTCACCAAATGGTTCGACAAAGATTGTGTCGCCACAGGTAAAAATGTCCAGAAAACACGCCTGTTGTTCAGGATACGTGTGAATACTGGCGTGGGATTCGGAGAGTAGAAGCACCACAGACACACCCATTGGTGTGAATTGATGCTCCATTTGGGAGAGGATTGTGGCACCGATCGCGTTTACCGCGTCTACCAAATCCTGACGAATCATCTCCATATCGTTCATATCAGCTTCGCAGCCGGAGAAGTTTAGTAGGAGATGTCTACCATAAAAGTCGTACTGTTCCATAGAACGAGCCTTTTGCTGGTACCCAGCAGATCGAAACGACAAAGAATTCAATTTAAGAGTCACACCCGCTTGGTAATCAATAGGGTTTTCTGACGCACAGATTATTATTATACGATGGATTTCAGAGATTGTTATAAAAAATTCAAAATTTTTATAGAAAGTCTTCAGAGTTTTTTCTCTCAATCTATTCCCAAAATCTGTCTTGCCACCTCAATGCCCGATCGGGCCGCTCCTTCCAGAAATCCCTGCCATTCATAAAAGGAATGCGTATGCTCTCCTGCAAAAAACAAGTTATCAACGGGAACACCCTCTAGACCTGTAAATTGCGTGAATTGGCCGGGACGATAGCACAGATATGCGCCTTGGGCGAAGGGATTGGTGTCCCACTGCTCAATATGCCCCAATATTTTCCCTAAGGAATCACGGCGAGCTTGTTGATTTGCGCCGGGATAGATCCGATCGAAGTCCTGAAGAAATTCCTGGGCTTGAGTTTGAAATTCATCCGGTTTTAAGGACGTTCCCAGACGACCGCTCGCAAGATTGACAATAGTGCTTTGTTGCTTTGTCGCATTGCTAGGGTTGGCTTCCCAAGTGACTTGATGGTTTGGTAGATCGGAATGGGCGAGACCCGTGCTGTTGTGATCTTGCCAAGGTCTTCCGTTGAAGCTGATCATCATTTTGGCTTGGTTGCCATTGTCGAGTTGTACGATCGCATTTTTTTTCCAATCAGGGATGGCAAGATTTTCATGAAGTTCAACGGACCTTAATGCTGGAAATGGGAGCGTCAGCACTACCGCATCAAATGTTTGAACAACCGTTTTTCCATCTACATCGAAGGTCAGTGCGATCGCTCCTGCACTCGTTTTATGGATGGCGACTAGGCGATGATTGAGATGAATTGGAGCGGTGAGTCGTTGGGTGAGATGACGAATCAGTTGCTCGTTGCCCCCGCGAATGTGATAGCGCTCGTCACTGAAGATTTCAAGCGGATTTTCCAGACTGGGATCGAGATTCATCAACAGAAAGTGAAGGCAGGTTTGATCTTCAATGGAAAACCCAAATTCGCCTTGATAGCTGGCGCTGATGTAGGCGCGGGCAAGGTCTCCGGCTTGATGTTTATCGAGATATTCAGCTAAATTAATCCGATCGAGAGTCTGATCAAATTCCGTATGGCAGCGGGCTGTCGGCTCAGGCGAAACCGTAGAAATGTCGTGCTGCATGGATTTGAGTAAATCCAGATAGTCCTCAACAATTTCCGCTTCCGAATAATGGGTTCCTTTGAAATAAAAACTCGAATCTCCCGGTTCATTGCACAGGTCTTCAAGTTCCAGGCCAAATTCACGGGCATAGTTAATCAATGTGTGATGTTGACTATCAATCAATTCGCCGCCGCGCTCCACGACTTGGCCTGGAAACTTGTTGCGATCGCCAAATTCACCCCCCATGGACCAACATCGGCCCCCGATTCGATCGATCGCTTCAAAAATAGGCGCTTGAATGCCGTGTTTTCGTAGTTCGTCGCTACAAGCTAGCCCCGCGAATCCTGCGCCGATGATGCCAATAGAGAGACTGCTAGTTGAGGCATTAACAGCACGATCGAGATGCGGTTGACTAATAGATTGACCAATAATTTTAGATTGGCCAATACTTTGATCAGCCGGAAGACTTGAGATATCAGGTCGTACGATCGATTCATTCATCTGTTGAAAATGTTGAAAACTTTGCTCAAGAGTCAAATGATTGCGCTGAGTAAAGTAGGCCAGATGATGAATGCGTCGTAAATTTTGCCCAAGGTCAGTTTTAAATCCGGAACGACTCATTATGAATTAATTGTATGAATTAATTGTGTGAATTATGGCATTGTAGGGGATATTCGCAGCGCAAGTTGAACGGGTGCAAAAAAGACTATCTGCCAACATTTGATGTGCTGACCGAGCGATTTTGCGGCGATGTGGGAACTTGGATCAAGTCTGGTCGGTTGTAGGTTAAGGGATCGGCTGGATTGGCTGACGTGGTGGGTAGCGCCGGTGCGAGGGACTCGACGATCGGTGTTTCAGGAATTTCCTGAGGTGGGAAGGCTGAAGGGTTTAAAGGTGGCTGCTGCAAACCGGACTGTGGAAGGGGTTGTTGTAGAATAGGCTCTGTCCGAACAGTTATCCGGGGAGCCGGAAGGACTTGAGAACCTCTCACCTGTGTTTCAGGCATTCCGATCGGACGGCGCGACATCAGAGTCGTGGGCTTCGGCAATGTCGAATTAGTCGCAATTGGATTTGACGTAATTTGTTGGGTGGGAAAGTTAATTGCACTGTTTGCCATAGGCAACGATCGGCCTGAATTCATCAGCTCAGCAACACTCATTTGAGAGGTGCGCAGCGGGTTGCTCTTTGAAATGCTAGTGAGCTTGGGGGACGTGAGTTGAGCGGTGGGCTTACTGGGAGAAAGCTTAGCTTGCTTGAGACCATCAATGACGATGACCCCAGAAACAATGGTAAATGCGGCTAGTCCACCGCCTAATTCGAGCCAAGGCAACCGAATAGAACGAACTCGGCGCGGCCCATTACTCAGGCTTGGTGCCGAAAATAATATCGAAGGATAGGGCTGGACATAGGTGCTCAGATCGTCGCTATTGACAATGTAATGAGTGAGTTGTGACGACTTGGGAGTATTGGCGGAAATGACGACGGATTGGATGGCTCCAGCAGTCCTTTGAGATGTGGACAGTGCGCCTTCGATCGGAATGACGGTGATGGTTTTCGTTGCGGTGAGATGACGTTTAGCGCACTCTATTGAACTGTGTTGCTGTGCATGTTGTCTCTGGCCAAGTTGCTGATGGTGTTTTTGGGCGATCGTTTCAGACTGACCATCGCTTATTGGGGAATTTGTCTTGATGAGATCGGCATCCAAAATATCGGCATCCAAAACGTCCGCATTCGCCTTCAGATCGTCCGTGTCCAAAATTTCTGTAGGTGTTTTGACGGATGGTTTTCTATCAAACGTATTAATACTGTGAATCATAGGACGCTCCGTCACTGACTACTTTGGGGATGAATCGGTCGAGAATGGCTGATTTAGAGATGCGATCGCGTTAAAAATTCGCCTTAGAAGTGAGATGGAAGGATATCATCTCTATTTACATCATCTAAACAGACCTTTTTGTGATGGTTCAGGAGAAAAAATAAAGTCTTCCAAGAAAATATATAGATGAAGAAATTATAAACTTTCCCCTAGTTAGCCTGTAAATCCACGGATGATGGGAGCTTATATAAGTTATGGTTTCTCTAGAAATATAAGTAATGCAGCGATCTCAAATGAAATTTTATTCAGATTTCCCGGAGATATACGGAGAACTCATGTAAAAGACTCGTATTATTTCTAAAGATTTTTTTTTAAAGCTATTTTGTTATTCGTAAATCTTCTCCTTGGACGATCGCCTTAACCTCACTCTTTTTGGAAACCACTATGCGTTACCTCACCGTTAATCTAAATTCAGGCCATTACGTGGATGATGATGTGCCCTTAATCCATCCCTTATTGCGGGTGGGGGCGATGGCATTGATCGGAGGATGCTTTGGGGCGTTGGCGTTGGACATGGGGGCGATCGCTGCGACGCTCATGGATGCGACACCTGTTCAAGGCTCTCCCCAAACGTCATCCCGTCCTTTGCCCACGTCTGGGTTTCTTGATGTGCCGACCGACGCTCCGGTGGTTAGTGACGATGGTTATATTTTGGGAGCGGGCGATCGGTTGAAGTTAGATTTCTTCAGTTTGCCGGAGTTCAGTGGAGAGTATGCCGTCTTACCCAATGGCGCGGTGAATTTGCCCCAGGTGGGAATGGTGTCTTTACAAGGCTATACGGTCCAGCAGGCATCTCAAATTTTGGCGACGCGCTATGGTCCAATTCTGACGCGCCCGGTGATTAATATCAATGTGACAGCGACGCGCCCTGTGATGATTGCGATCGCAGGGGAAATTGAGCGCCCCGGTGCCTATTCGTTGGTCAGTGCAACGGGTGAGTCACCGATGTTGAGTCGAGCGATTCAACAGGCGGAAGGGATTACCCGATCGGCGGATTTGCAACGAGTAAAGATTCGGCGGCGGACAGCGGGCGGGGGAAATGAAGTAATTGCCGTGAATTTATTACAGTTATTACGATCGGGTGATGCGCGTCAAGATATTCGCCTGCGGGATGGCGATAGTATTTTAATCCCCGTGACGGCTGTTCCGGATTTGGCGTTAACAAAACAACTACTTGCAACTAACTTAGCGAGTCGTAATTCTCGCCCGATTCAAATTGCAGTGGTGGGTGAAGTGCTGCGACCTGGTCCTCATATTTTGATAAGTGGTGGTAATAACAATAGTGGTGGGACTAGTAATTCTGGGAATACTGCGATCGGCAATACTTTGGCCTCGGCTATTCCCACATTAACTCAAGCCATTCAGCAGGCTGGTGGAATTTCACAGATGGCCGACATTCGCAATATTCAAGTGCGTCGCACGACTCGCTTTGGCACTGAACAGAAAATTAGCGTCAATTTCTTAAAACTTCTAGAATCTGGTGATTTGCTTCAGGATGTCCCGTTGCAAGAAGGCGACACTGTGGAAATTCCCATAGCGACGGCCTTAAGTGATACTGAAATTACGAGATTAGCTAATGCCAGTTTCTCACCCGATAAAATGACGGTCAATGTTGTTGGCGAAGTCGAACGACCCGGAGCATTAGTACTTCCGCCAAATACACCATTGAATCAGGCTGTTTTAACCGCAGGTGGATTTAATAAGAATGCAGTTAAAAATTCAATCACTTTAGTACGTCTAAATCCTAATGGAACAGTGACAAAACGAGACATCTCTTTTGACTTGTCTCAAAACCTTAATGAAGCGAGTAATCCAGCACTCCGAAACAATGACATTATTGTCGTTAAGAAGACTGGATTGGCTATCTTTTCCCAAGGCTTAAATGATGTGTTGTCACCGTTTGTAAACGTCTTCGGTGTCTTTAGGTTATTTGGTGGAAGATAGTTGAAGTTGATTTTATATTCATAAAGCCTATTGCTATGTCATTAGATATAGAAATAGGCTTTTAAGTCTAATTTTCAAGTCCTACGTTAGGCCGATGAGATTACATTATTAAGAAGACTTTTTATAAGCCCTTAAATAGCTACCATTTTTGAAGACTATATGAAAAATACAAATTTTTAGCGTCATTCTAATCTCAATCATTGATAATACTGAGGCACACAGGCGCAACCAACATTCATTTTGCGTGAAAATACATAACTCAGACTTAATAATTCACGTCTTTATTCAGTACTGAGATTAATCATGTAATGGTTACGTAGATGTTTTGAAGCCTCTCTCAGTAATCGGTCTCTTTCTATGAAAATTGCCCTAGTTCACGATTATTTAACCCAAAAAGGCGGAGCAGAGCGCGTCTTTGAATTGTTATGTAGGCGATTTCCAACGGCTGATGTATTCACGTCTCTTTATGACCCACAAAAAACGATCGATCTTAGCGATCGTCTAGTGCAAACGACTGTGTTGCAGGGTATTCCTGGTGCGACTAAGTATTTCCGAATGATGGCTCCATTTTATTACCCCGCATTCCGAGCTTTAGATTTACAAGAGTATGACTTAATCATTAGTAGTAGTACTAGTTTCGCAAAAGCTGTACGCAAGAGACCGGATGCTTATCATATTTGTTTTTGTCACAATGTAACCCGATTTCTGTGGGACACTCAGACCTATTTGAGAGAGTATGGGGATTATCAAAACTTTTATCCTTTCATTGAAAAAATCTTTCGGGTTATGCGCGCTCAGGATTTAAAATATGCTCAGGAACCTGATCTTTATATTGCAAATTCGACAACTGTTGCGCAAAGAATCCGTAAAACCTATAAGAAAAATGCGATCGTAATTAACTATCCTATTGAAGCCAGTCAGTTCACATTTTCAGATAAGAAAGACGACTACTATCTGGCTTCGGCTCGGATGATTAGTTACAAACGTCTTGATGTAATTATTGAGGCATTTAACTGGTTAGGGTGGAGACTTTTAATTACGGGAGAAGGCCCAGAACGAGACAAACTTAAAGCGCAAGCGATGACAAATGTTGAATTTTTAGGTCATGTTTCGGATTCAGAACGTAAGGAGTTAATGTCTAATGCGAAGTCTGTAATTGTGGCGGCACTTGAAGATTATGGTTTGGTTCCGATCGAGGCAAATGCCAGCGGTACGCCTGTGATTTCCTATGGTGCAGGCGGAGTTCTTGATACTCAGGTTCCAGGAATGACGGGATTGTTTTTCCGTCGCCAAGCTCCTGAATCATTGCAGGCAGCTTTGATTAAGGGGCAATCGATCGATTGGGACTATGCCAAAATTCGCGATCATGCTGTGAATAATTTCTCAGAAGATGCATTTTTTAGTCAAGTCGATCGAGTTATGGAAAAGCTCCCGATATTCGCTTAGATGTGTGAATAAAGAATATAGATACAGTCTGCTTGGTTTGATTATTGCTTGGTCGATCGCTTCTCAGTTCTTAAGGTTTTTATATGGTTTCCTCTCGTCCATTACTACTAAATGTTGCACCTGAGAAAGAACTCGGCTATGGCCAAATCTTTACTGCACTTCTGCGACGTAAACATTGGTTGATTTTAGGTTTGTTGGGTGGCTTGGCGGTTTCAGCGGTCACTAGCCTTCGACAACCGCCGTCCTATAGCAGTGGTATGCAAGTTCTGATCGAGCCGATTTATCAAGGTAAAACTCAGGGACCAGCAAAGCAAACAGATGAAGTTACAGATTCCAATGTGCAAGTTGACTCAGCTACTCAAATTAGCTTTTTACAAAGCTCTGGCTTGGTCAAGAAGGCGATGCTGAGCTTGCAATCGGAGTATCCAGAATATAATCCTGATGATGCGGGGAGTGTCACGGAATTCAAGCGGAATTTGCTTGTTATTCAAGCTGCGTCAGCCGATAAGAAAGTGACAACCCCAACTAAGATTTTTCAAATTACCTATCAAGGCAATAACCCGGCCAAGACACAAAAGGTTTTAAGTGCTTTACAAAAAGTGTATTTGGACTATAACCGAGAACAGCAAGCTTTGCGATTGACGAAGGGATTAACCTTTATTGATCAGCAGCTCCCTACGATCGGTAAAAAGCTACAACTATCCGAGTCTCGACTAGAAGGCTTCCGTCGTAATCAAGAGCTTATTGACCCAAAACTTGAGGCTCAACGGCAGAGTGATCAGTTCGGGAAAGCGCAGGATGAGTTGAAGACTAGTATTAGTCAGATTCAAGAATTGCGAAGTCGGTACGAGACTTTGCAGCAGCAGTTGCCCATGAGTCCTGCCCAAACATCGGCTATGGGGCGATTGACTCAGTCTACGCGCTACCAGAGTCTTCTATCTGAAATTCAGAAAACCGAATTAGCCCTTGTGCAACAACGGCTTCGATTTAAAGATGGAACGCCTTATGTTCAGCAGATTCTAGATCAACGCCAACAACAGTTGTCTCTTCTTCAGGCCGAGGCAGGTCGGGTTCTGGGGGCTAGTGTTCCTGGAGAAGGGTTACTCGCGGCAGGACAGTTAACACCGCAAGATATTGCAACAATGACTCAATTCTCGGAGGCAACGGTTGCTTTGAGAGCATCTGAGGCTCGCTATTCAGGATTACAGCAGAATGTCGAGATTTTACGTGGGAATCTTAAACGTTTCCCTCAATTGTTGGCGGAATATGGACGCTTAGAACCTGAAGTGGAATTGAATCGCGATACTTTAAAGCAATTGCTGAAGTCTCGTCAGGAATTGGGTATGGAGATTGCCCGTGGGAGCTTTGATTGGCAGATTGTCGAGGAGCCTCAATTGGGGATTAAGACTAATGCTCCTGTGACTCAGAATTTGATGTTGGGGGCGATCGTTGGCTTGGTCTTGGGCGGTGCTGTTGCGTTTGCTCGGGAAAGTATGGATGATGCAGTCCACACTTCTGATGATCTGAGACAACAATTTTCTGTTCCTTTATTGGGTATGATTCCTAACTTTTCCGGAATGGAACTGACCAGGATTTCTTAAGACGATCGTCCGAGAAGTCGATTGACATGACTGCTCCAGTTCTACAACAGTTAGTCCATTGGCAACCGTTCCGAGAGTCGCTGGACCTGATTTATCAAAGTCTGCAATTACTCAATCAGGATGGTGCTATCAAGTCATTAGTCGTAACTTCCGCCCTAGCCGGTGAGGGAAAATCAACGTTTGCTTTAGGGCTGGCGATTAGTGCTGCTCGTTTGCATCGACGTGTTTTGCTGATTGATGGAGATCTGCGATCGCCCAGTCTCCACACCATGTTGGGTTTACCTAACGAAATTGGACTTGCTAATCTTTTGACAGATAATAGCCCAATTCCAGTGATTCCTAATAATACGGATGAATCGGAATATGGAAATTTAGCGGTCTTAACGGCAGGGACAGGATCTATCGATCCTGCAAAACTATTGAGTTCTCAGCGTCTTCGTCGTTTAATTAATAATTTTGAGAAATCTTATGACTTAGTTATTATTGATGCCCCTCCAACCTTGGGGATGGTCGATGCAACCTTACTATCCTCAAGATGTTCGGGTGCCCTATTGG
>JAJAYH010000277.1 GCA_026786325.1 Alkalinema sp. CAN_BIN05
CGAACCCGCAATACTTGTTTAAATCGATTTGTTTCATCAGGAATAACAGCAGTGTTTTCTAGTCCCCACTTTTGATTAGATAAATTCCAATTTTTCTGCCAATTTTCAGTCTCGAAACTACCGTTCCAAATTAGATTAGATTTCACCTCATTTCCTTGCACCAGAGGTTTGGTGGGAAACATAGTCACGATACCTAAAATGACTAGTCCAATCATTGGCAGTCCAATCATTGGCTTCCATCTTAAGAATATTTTCATAGAAATATATAGATTGTTAATCCATTGAGATTTCAAGGCACATAAACTATACAGTATTATCCAAGTAATGTTAACTGACTACTCGGCATATCAAATCCTAAATGCTTCCAGGCTGCTGCTGTGGCAACTCGTCCCCTTGGAGTTCGTGCTAAGTAACCAATCTGCATCAAATAAGGTTCATACACTTCTTCAATGGTTTGGGCATCTTCGCCCGTTGATGCGGCCATGGTTTCTAATCCCACAGGACCGCCATTAAATCGCTCAATCATTACACTCAACATTCGCCGATCGGTCCAATCTAATCCACAGGGATCGACATTAAATAATTCCAAGGCTTCCGATGCGATCGTTTGATTAATTGATCCACTTTCTTTGACTTGAGCATAGTCCCGAACCCGCTTCAGCAATCGGTTTGCAATTCGAGGTGTGCCGCGTGCCCGACGAGCAATTTCTTCTGCTCCAGCATGATCTATAGGTGTTTCTAAAAGTGACGATGTTCGCAATACAATCTGGGTCAATTCATCTAATTCATAAAAGCGCAACCGCTGAATCAATCCAAACCGATCGCGCAGGGGTGAACTCAGTGCCCCGACCCGAGTCGTTGCGCCAACCATGGTGAACTTGGGTAATGCTAACGATCGGGTTCGAGCCGTTTGACCTTTGCCGATCGTGATTTCAATTCTAAAATCTTCCATTGCGGGATATAAAATTTCTTCCGTTATCCGTGGCAATCGATGAATCTCGTCAATGAATAGCACATCACCTTCCTGCAAATTCATCAATAATCCCACAATATCCCGAGGCCGCTCCAAGGATGGGGCACTGCTAATCTTACAATTCACACCCATTTCCCCGGCCAAGATGAGCGACATTGTAGTTTTACCCAATCCCGGCGGACCATAGAGCAACAAATGATCCAAACATTCTCCCCGCGCTTTTGCCGCCCGAATTGCAATATCAAGAACGTCTTTTAAATCCTTTTGCCCAACATATTCTTGAATCGTTTGAGGTCGAATTTTCTCTTCTTGCTTTTGCGTTTCCTCAACCGCCCGATCGCCCTTCAGGAGTTCATCTGAGGTCTTTTCGGACGAAGATTCAATAGGCGCATTATCCTTCGCTTTAACCGATCGTCGTCCTTTCTTCGGTGTTTGGGCTGTCGTATCTAAGGGCAATTCCGCCTGAACTTCACCAACTTCAATCAGCGTATCAACCAACGCATCTATACCAGCGGCGGCAGATTTTTCAGGCGTAGGTTGCTTGGAAGAAATAATGGCCATAGCGAAGCAAAAACAAAAGTAGTTCTATTATACTAAACAATCGCTCTAGAAATAGTTGAGTTTTGAAGCCCTATCCTCCAATCTGTGACATCGATCGGGCATACCCTTGAGCATTTCCAGAGTCTCGTAATTTGTAATTAATTTCCGGTTTCCATTCCACCAACTTAATCACCCGATCGCGTAACTCAGCCAGATCTGTTCCCTGACGTAATTCTGTTTTTAAATCAATTTGTCCCGTTTCATTTAATAAACAAGGTCGCAACATTCCATCGGCAGAAAGTCTCATGCGATTACACCGATCGCAAAAGCATTCCGACATCTGACTAATAAATCCAAGTGTTCCCATAGCACTAGGGATTTTAAATATATCGGCTGGGCCATTACCAGTAATACTACTTTCTTCAATACCATAGCGTTCTCGAATCTGTCCTCGCAGTGATTCAGAACTTATCCATCCCGATTTTTCAAATAAGGCCCCATTCCCGATCGGCATAAATTCAATAAACCGAATATGCCATTCTCGATCGATACTCAAGGCTGCAAGATCCAAAATCTCACGATCGTTTACACCGGGAACCACAACCACATTCAACTTAAGCGGGTTAAACCCAACAGCATAGGCCGTTTGAATACCAGACCATACTTTATCCCAATTAGTTTTAGTCCCAGACGATCGCCGCCCAATCAATTGATCAAACGTCGCTGCATCTAATGAATCCAAACTAATATTGACCCGTCGTAACCCCGCATCATACAAATCTTGTGCCTTATCCGCCAACAAAAAACCATTCGTCGTCATAGACAAATCTTGAGTTTCAGGAAGTGCTGCGATCGCCGCCACAATATCAACGACATCACTCCGAATCAACGGCTCCCCGCCCGTCAACCGAAACCGCGTAAAGCCAGCCGGAATAAATACTTGACGCAATAGAGTTAACAGTTCAGCTTGGGTCAATAAATCCTGTTTTAATACATAATCAATTTCTGCATCCTCCGGCATACAATAAGTACAGCGAAAATTGCAGCGATCGATCAAACTAATACGTAAATAGTCAATTCGATTCATTTTAAAATACCTTTAATTATTGGTTGTTGCTGAACTTCGATCCCCCTAAATCCCCCTTGGTAAGGGGGACTATGAGCTAAATAATGATAATCAACTATCAGTTCAAACATACTCGTACTCCAGTCCCCCCTTATTAAGGGGGTTAGGGGGATCGAAGCCCACGAATCAAACCGATCGAATTCCTATTATAAGCTGCTGTCATGAACTCCTTCGATCTCGCCTTCACCTCTGCCCTCGAACAAGCTCGACTAATTCGTAATAAAGAAATTTCACCACTAGAACTCACCCAAGTCTATTTGGATCGCATCGAAATTCTCAACCCCACGATCGGTGCATTTTTTCATATTGCCGCAGAACAGGCGATCGTTGACGCAACTCAAAAAACCGAAGCTCTATCCAATTTAGAGATAATTCCACCATTTTATGGGGTTCCGACAGCCATTAAAGATTTGAATCCTGTTGCCGGGATGCCTTGTTCTTATGGTATTAAATACGCGAAAAAACGGATTGCCTTGAGCGATGACCACATCACCAGCCGCATCAAACAAGCCGGATTCATTATCCTCGGCAAAACCGCCACATCCCA
>JAJAYH010000278.1 GCA_026786325.1 Alkalinema sp. CAN_BIN05
CCCGTAGTAAGGACGGAGCGAAGGGCACCGCGTCATTTATTTTTGAAAATCCCAAGGCACTGACGGGCGAAAATGTTGACGGCATTAGCGGGCTGTACATGGTGGATGAAGAAGGCGAAATGTCTACTAAGGACGTGAATGCCCGGTTTGTAAATGGTCAACCGTTTGCGTTAGAAGTGCTTTACATCATCCGATCGCCCGAAGGCTGGGATCGATTCATCCGATTTATGGAGCGCTATTCTGAGAAAAATGGCTTGGGTCTGACCAAAAAAGAAGCGTCGTAAGCCCTTGTGCCTCAGCCTCATCCCTATCGCACTTTTCCCGTCATCACCTGCGCTGTCATTACCGTGAGTGATACTCGGACTAAAGAAACCGATCGTAGTGGCCAACTGATTCAACAGCTTTTATTGGAGTCCGGCCATCGGGTTGGATTCTATAAAGTGTTGAAAGATGAGCCAGACGATTTACGAACCGCGATCGCCTTTCTTCAGCAGCGATCGGATATTGAGGTGTTGTTGTTCAATGGCGGAACCGGAATTTCCCCTCGTGATACAACTTACGACGCAATAGTATCTCTGCTCGACAAGACATTGCCGGGGTTTGGCGAATTATTTCGGATGTTGAGTTATGCCGAAATTGGTTCACGATCGATCGCATCTCGGGCAGTTTCAGGGACGATCGGCAATCAAATTTTATTTTCAATGCCGGGTTCATCGGGCGCAGTGAAATTAGCAATGGAAAAGCTGATTTTGCCGGAAATGGCGCATTTAATTGGACAACTGAGAGGATAGGGAATTATGTCGGTAACAGTTCGAGTTCCCGCAACGACGGCAAACATTGGGCCGGGATTTGATTGTTTGGGTGCAGCGTTGACGTTGTATAACCAATTCACATTTTCAGAATTGCCTGAGAATTCTAGTCACAAATTAGAAATTACGGTTAAAGGGGTTAACGCCGATCGAGTCAGCCGTAATGCCGACAACATGGTGTTTCAAGCCATGAAAACATTTTATAGCAAACTCAATCAACCGATTCCAAAACTAAAAATTGACATTGAGATGAATGTGCCGTTGGCTCGGGGCTTGGGAAGTTCTGCGACGGCGATTGTCGGTGGTTTGGTGGGGGCGAATGAGTTGGCGGGTCAACCGTTTTCAATGCAACAAATTGCTGACTTGGCCACCGAAATTGAAGGCCATCCTGATAATGTCGTTCCAGCATTGCTGGGTGGTTGTCGGTTGTCCGCCAGTGGAATCGACCGCGACTGGGAAGTTAGTGAATTAAGTTGGCACGCGTCCATTATTCCGATCGTAGCCATTCCCGCCTTTGAACTCTCCACCGCCGCCGCCCGCCAAGTCTTACCTGCGACCTACAGCCGATCGGACGTAGTTTTCAACATGGCTCATTTAGGATTGTTGATGCAGGGATTATCGACCGGAAACCCGGACTGGCTCAAGGCTGCATTACAAGACAAGGTACATCAGCCTTACCGTAAATCCTTGATTCCTAATTTTGACTCGGTAGAAGCAGCGGCGATCGCGGCAGGTGCCTACGGCGTTGTCATTAGCGGCGCGGGTCCAACGATATTGGCCTTGAGTAATCTTCCTTCAGCACAGAATGTCGCTCAGGCCATGAAACAAACCTGGGAATCTGTTGGTATCGAAACTCTGGCGATCGTCCTACAATTAGATACTGACGGCGTGAAGATTAGTTCTTAGAGACTGTTTGAAAAGTCCAGGTTGTGACAATTGAGACCCGATCCCCCTAGCCCCTACGCCCTCCGGGCAGGCTACGCCACAAAAAAGGGGGGACTGGAAAAAAGGGGAGTTAGAATTCAACTCTTAGTCCCCCTTTTCAAGGGGGATTTAGGGGATCGGGTCTTGTGATACCAACGAAAAGACTTCTCAAACGTCCTTTCAGTTAATTGTACTTAATCCTATTTTTGTTATGAAATTTCTATTTCGTGGTTTCGTTTCTGTAGCAGTTTCATTACTTTTGCTCTGGTTCACCATCACTCCCGCTGAGGCATTCATGTTCAAATTCTCAGGGACACGTCCCGACAATCTCGGCGTTCGCAATGGCACCCTAGCCGCCTGTCCTGCTTCTCCCAACTGTGTCAGCACCTATTCAACCGACACCGAACACCAGATTGAGCCGCTAAAATTCCTCGGTGGAAACACGATCGCAACTTTGAAAGCCGCTATTTTAGCACAACCCGGCGCTGTGGTGATTTCTGAAACGGAAAATTATCTCTATGCCGAATTCACCTCTTCATTAATGGGATTTGTCGATGACGTGGAGTTTTATGTTGATGAAACGTCAGGGACCGTGCAAGCCCGATCGGCATCTCGATTGGGCGAATCGGACTTGGGTGTGAATCGTAAACGGATTGAGGCGATTCGATCGTTAATGTAAATTCCCTTTTCTCAACTAACTTTTTCAACTTATTCACTAGATCAGGGCGCTTCATGACGTTGAAACGGATTTTTCTTATTGGACTAACGGCGATCGCGCTTCTCATCATGGGCACCGATCTAGTTGAAAGTTTTAGCAAACCTCAATTCAATAGCCGTCTGGCGCTTTATGAATCTGACCTACGATTGCACTTGGCCGAACTACGCACCGACGGCACCGATGACACCAGTGTTCAGCTCAAAAAAATGGTGGAAGAATCCACTTCGCCCATTATCTCGGCGGCAACTGTATATCAAGAGTCTCGTGGACAAGTGCAATCGAGTCTAAAAACGATCGCCGCCCAGCTTGAAACCGCTAAAGATGCCAACTCGATCGCCATCGCTAAAAGCGAACAAATCAAACAACAAACCAATCTCGAAGATCTAACACTGCGGCTTGGATTATTGCAAACTCGCAATGGCAAACTCGAAAGCGCCCAACAACTCTGGACCGAGCTAGCCACTGATGCCAAAACCTCCGTCGCAACCCAACAACTATCCCGAATTTTGACGGGCTTATGGAACGATCCGCCCCAAGTTTCCGCTGATGCTACCGATCGGCTGAATACCCTCGAAGGTTGGTATCGTTATGCGGCCTTCGATCGGCTTTACACGGTGAACAAACAACAGG
>JAJAYH010000279.1 GCA_026786325.1 Alkalinema sp. CAN_BIN05
ATTTAAAGATATGGAAAATCATTAGAAAATATGGAAAAAAAACTTCATTAGTAAAATACAACATCTTCAAAGTTTTCGATTTTTTTTAATGATTGATTAATGGAAAATATGTACCGATTGTAAATTCGACCAGCACAGCCTTAGGGTTGCGATTAGAAGTCACGGGTGCATTGATCTCATTTTACCGATCGGATAATGGCGAGAAGTTATTAATCCCAGCAGAATTGCAAGAAAAGGCTGAACAAGAACAGGAAAAGTTGAAATTAGAACAGGCACGATCGCAGGAATTAGAAATGCGACTCGAAGCTCAATCTGAGGAATTTCGATCGCAGGCGGAAGCCTTACAAGCACAACTCGATCGGTATCGCGATCGGTTTGGGGAGTTGTAGGATTTAAATATTTACTCTTTTAAATGCTCTTTTAAATATAGAGGCCGATCGCGCTGTGTTTCCACCAAACGCGCCTCTAGAGCATTCCATTCACCCGCTTCCACCTGACCAATAATTCGATCGAGCTGCGATCGGTATTGATGCAGCGATGCCAATAGCGCATCCGTATTAAACTCCGCCATCAAACGCCCCAATTCAGGATTTCCGCCGCCCACCCGACTAGTATCGCGAAAGCCCGAACTCGCAAGCTGAATTGCTAACTCCCGCACCAATGGATCGCGTTCTGCCGTACAAACTTGAATCAAACTCGCACTGACCATCACCGGAAGATGGGAAATGAGTGCCACCGCCCGATCGTGGGTACTCGGATCACACTTATACAAATTAGCCCCCAGCGATCGGACCAAATCTGCAACCACCGCCACCGCATTATCAGGTGTTGTTGAGGTCGGAGTTAGAACATAAGGATTGCCTCGAAAAAGATTAGGAATCGCCGACTCAATCCCAGCATTCGCCGTACCAGCCATCGGATGTCCACCAACAAATGGATTTTGAGCATTGGCCTGGATCAACAACGCTTGCATTTGAGCAACGATCGGCGCTTTTACAGAACCGACATCAGTCAAAATACTTGTTTTTGGTAGAAAAGGTAGAACCTTCTCAGTTGTGGTGAGAATATCCGACAAAGGCGTACACAACACCACTATGTCCACAGTGCTTAAAATACTCAAATCCACACTCGCGTCATCCACCGCCCCGCGTGAGATCGCTCGTTGGCAAGTACTAAGCTTGCGGCTCACTCCGACAACAACATGCCCGAGCGCCCTTGCATCTAATCCCAACGACCCACCAATCAACCCCAATCCCACAATTCCTAACTTCATCACTCGCCCCGCCTAAGTTTGTCCCATGGCTTCTTATCCTACGCTGAGACGTGAGTGTATTAATTTGAGTGTATTACTGAGCAACTGAGTTGAGCGATCGAATGGATGTCATGGAGATGAAGGGCGGAGATTTGATTGTCAGGCCGATCGTCGTGAGCAAGGCGGCCAGAGTGGATCGTATGGAAAAATTAATCATTGTCCAGGACAATAGGTGTTTCATTGGTAAATCCCGATAAAACTAAAGTAGATCTTTTCTATTATGCCTACTGAACGAATAAGTCGTCGTCATCTTTTTGTGAGATCATAGAGACTCGATAAGAGGCTCAATGCTATCCGTCCTAGATGCCCTGCCGTAGATGCCATGCTGTTTGACTCGAATCATTATTGGTTACGAAATGCCCACGTTCCGCTGTCCTTGATGGTGGGTGGATCGAAGTGGACCCCCCGAAAGCCGCCAACGGATCAATTGTTGTGTGTTGATCTGGAAATTCAAGACGGAAAAATTGCGACATTGACGGCAGCGGGAACGTTTATCAGTTCATCTGTGCCGTCGATCGATTTGGAAAAAGGCATGGTGTTATCGTGTTTTTCAGAGTTACATACGCACCTCGATAAGGGACACATTTGGGAACGATCGCCCAATCCTGATGGTAGTTTTGATGCGGCTGTGTTAGCGGCGAATCGAGATTCTCGGAAATATTGGAATGCGGAAGATGTTTACCGTCGTATGGAGTTTGGTCTGAAATGTAGCTATGCCCACGGAACTAAAGCAATTCGCACCCATATTGATTCATTTGGCAAGCAAGCTAATATTAGTTGGAATGTTTTTAATGAATTACGATCGAAATGGGCCGATCGAATCACCTTGCAAGCGGTTGCATTGGTGCCGTTGGATTATTATATGACTCCAGCGGGGGATAAACTTGCAGATTTAGTCGCTGAGATGGGCGGAATTTTGGGTGGTGTAGCGTTTACAAATCCAGATTTAGAGGACCAAATTGAACGAGTGTTTCAATTGGCAAAGGCACGGAAATTAAATTTAGATTTCCATGTAGATGAAAATAACGAGGTAGATTCAATCTGTTTGAGGTTAATTGCGGAAGCCACGATTCGGCACAAATACAAAGGGAAAGTGGTGTGCGGCCATTGTTGTAGTTTGTCAGTGCAGCCGGAAGACGAAAAGAATCAAACGATCGCATTAGTGAAAAAAGCAGGAATAGCTGTTGTTAGTTTGCCGATGTGCAATTTATATTTACAGGATCGTGTATCTTCTAAAACACCGTCATGGCGAGGAGTAACGCAACTTCACGAATTGAAAAAAGCAGGCATTCCGGTGATGCTTTCAAGCGATAATTGTCGAGATTCATTCCATGCATTTGGCGATCATGATGGCCTTGAGGTGTTTAATATGTCGGTTCGGATTGCCCATCTCGATCGGCCCTATGGCGATTGGATCAATTCAATTACAGTGACTCCGGCGGAAGTCATGGGATTAGAACATTGGGGGCAAATTGGGGCAGAAATGCCTGCTGATTTGATTATTTTTAAAGCCCGTACTTATAGTGAACTATTGTCGCGGAGTCAACACGATCGGATTGTATTGCGATCGGGTAAATCGATCGATCGGACGTTGCCGAAGTATTCTGAATTAGATGATTTAATGATGAGTTGATCAGGAATTTATATGACATCGAATGGTTCTAAAGCAGTTGTACTTCTTTCTGGTGGCTTAGATTCAGCAACCGTTGCAGCCCAAGCACAGGCGGATGGTTATGAGGTTGTGGCATTGTCGTTGTTTTATGGTCAGCGTCACGATCGGGAAGTGGATGCGGCTAAAGCGATCGTGACGGCGCTAAAAATTAAAACCCATCAAATTTTGGATGTAAATCTTTCTCAATGGGGCGGTTCTTCATTGACGGATTCAAGTCAAGCAATCCCCACCGAAGGGACAGAAGATGGCATCATTCCCTCAACCTATGTTCCGGGACGTAATACGGTATTCATTTCGATCGCGTTGTCATTGGCGGAAGCGATCGGGGCCACTAGTATTTATCTTGGTATTAATGCAGTGGATTATTCGGGTTATCCCGATTGTCGTCCTGAGTATCTTGAAGCATTTCAAAAATTGGCTGAACTTTCGTCAAAAGCGGGAATTGAAGGATTTGCACCCAAACTGATTGCACCGTTAGTCCTAGATTCTAAGGTTGATATTGTTCATCGAGCCTTGCGTCTTGGCGTTCCGATAGAACTCACTTGGTCTTGCTATCAGGGGGGCGCGGTGCCTTGTGGGGTTTGTGATTCTTGCCGGATTCGCGATCGGGCCTTGATTGAGTCGGGACGATCGGACTTGGCGACATCGTTTGTAGTGGAAGGATAGTTACTGGAGATACGAGATTTAGCTTTTTAAGATAGTTGCTCAATTCGATCGCGATTGCCTCTTTCCTCGGATATTGAATAGAGTACAATGATGTCAATTCGATTTAAGTGTTGCATACATGGTTCAGTGGGATCCTAAAAAAGCTGAAAGTAACGTTGAGAAGCATGGTGTTAGCTTTACAGAAGGAACAAGTGTCTTCGATGATCCCTTCTCAATCACGATCGAGGATGTCAGTCAGTCCATTGGAGAAGCTCGATTTGCGACGATCGGTTATTCTGAACGAAACCGCCTTCTCGTTGTTTCGTATACTGAGAGAGTCAACGACATTAGAATTATTACAACCCGAACAGCCACCCCAGCGGAGAGGAAAATATATGAGCAAGGTCTCTAATCCCAAGGCAGTTTCTGACCAAGATGATGAAATGTTAGTTGAGTATGATTTTAGTAATGGTGTTCGTGGGAAGCATCACGATCGTAATCTTGTACCGCCACTTCCAGGGATTCAGTTTCTGAAGAGCTCCAG
>JAJAYH010000280.1 GCA_026786325.1 Alkalinema sp. CAN_BIN05
GCTTGGTGTGATGAAGCATTGGCGGCGATCGAGCAGGCTGTAAAACACTAGGGATTGAGGTTATCGACGAGACGATCGCCCGTGACATCACAAATCGTTCTGATAGAGAACTCGGAATAATTTAGCTCTTACCACTGATAAATCGGTTCTCCATTAGTTGCCCAACTGGAGATGAATTCAAATTACTTGTAAACTATTCTTGAACTTCTTCTAACTGCGATCGGCTATTAATCAACCGATCGACCCAAGCGACAAAGAACTGACGATTTTCCGCTTTGTCTTTTGGATCAGTGCTATCGGTTGAATGCGGTGCTAATCCGAGCATTGCGCCGCTAGTTACACAAAACATCGACTTCTGAAAACTTATAATAGACTTCACGCTCAAATCAGTCTCGCCTCGACTAAAAGTGCGGTAATGGTTTAGCAAATAATCTGGCATATGACGAATTAGGTCGCGGGCTAGCAAACTCGGCGGAACCCCAGCGCTTCCAGCCGGAATCGGATCTGCATACAAAACACCATAGACAAAATCAGATTGATCAGCCGGAAGCTGATGAGCTTGAGCGTTGTAGGACAAAATTCCCATGAAGGGGAGCGATCGGAAAAATACCGCCTCGACATAAGGAATTGCGGCATCCACCAGAAATGTCAATCCAGCGGATTTTGGAATAATGTCGTAGGATTCACCATCAATATCAACATGATAAAAAATCGGAACCGCCGCCGCTGCGACTAAGCCATCTTTAACAAAATGAATCACATCGCGAATTGACGTAATTTTGCCCTGATGATACCGATCGGCCAAGTCAAAAAACAGGTCCGCCATAATGTCCCAAAACTGACCTAATACGCGGTAGTAACAAAGTTGTCGGACTTGTTCGAGTAGAAAATCAGGGGACAGGGTATTGAACCCTTGAACCAACCAATTTTTGCTTGTTTTAGCTGCGATCGCCCGGTTCCCCAGTGCAATAAATTCCGGCGTATCGAGATAGGCATCCAACCCGCCCCCTTGGTGATACATCATTCCTTTCATGCAATACTCAGCGAATTCATAATTGATTCGATCGTGTTGCCAATGTTGAAGTAATCGCGCCCAAGTTACGTCGCCATTCATGTACTTAAAAAATGGAAACAATACTAAAAACTGTTTATCTGCAATATATCGAAGATTAATTTCATAGGCCCGAATCACATGAGCATAACTTTCTAAAATCCCCATCACTTCCAATAAATTTGTGTCCGATTCCGGAAGCAGTCCATCTCCAACGGACAATCGCTGAAGAATCGATTCAAACGGATGGGTCGCGATCGGACTTAGTGGCTTGGTGGTCATAATGAATTTTTAAACGCTATTAATTGAACAAAAACAGAGGCACAAGTTTTATTTGTTAACGTTACGAAGGTAGCGCCGGAGTATCATCGGGAGTCTCCTGCAAAAAGACCTGATGCTTTACAACTGGGAAATCTCGCACCAAGGCGATCGTCGTCACTTCCGTCCATCGCGACATCCAACCTGGGCTTAAGCCAAACACCACAATCAAAACCGCCAACACCAGACCGGGCGATCGTTCGGCCCAAGTGACCATGGGCAAATCATAAAACTGCGATGGCAATCGACCAAAAAAGGTATTGTTCACCAACAGCAAAAAGTACACCGCCGTCAGTCCCGTCCCCACTAAGCAAAGCAATGTCTGCACGGGATAGGCGGCAAAACTTCCCCGAAAAATTAAAAATTCAGAAATAAACCCAACCATTCCGGGCATCCCCGCCGAGGCCATCACCGCCAACACCATCAAACTGCCGACAATAGGCAAGCCGCGCTCTGGATTCAACAACCCACGCAGCACGGTAATATCGCGCGTTCCAGTCTTCTTATAAACCAACCCCACCAACACAAACAACAACCCCGAAATCAATCCATGGGCCACCATTTGAAACATCGCTCCCACCATCGACACCGGAGTTGCCGCCGCCGCTGCCAATAACACAAATCCCATATGACCAATGGAACTATAGGCCACCATTTTTTTCATATCCGTCTGGGCGATCGCAGCCAAGGCTCCAAACAAAACACTCACCACCGCCCAACTGGCAAACCACGGAGCCGCCACTATCCAAGCCTCTGGGAATAAGCCAAGCCCAAAGCGCAGCAAGCCGTAAGTTCCCAATTTCAACAACACACCCGCCAACAATACTGAAATGGGAGTCGAGGCTTCAACGTGGGCATCGGGCAACCAAGTATGAAACGGAAACAGCGGAATCTTAATCCCAAATCCGACCACGATCGCACCCAACAATAAAAGCTGAGACCCAATGGGTAATCCCTGACTTAAGGCCGGATTGTAGTCAAACGATGACGAACCACTCAGCCAGGTCAACCCTAAAAATCCGGCTAATACTAAAATTCCTGAAATAGCGGTATAAATCAAAAACTTCGTGCCCGCATAGCCGCGTTTTGCACCGCCCCAAATACTAATCAGCAAATATAACGGGATTAGTTCAAGTTCATAGAACAAGAAAAATAGTAGTAAATTGTGCGCTAAGAAGGCACCAATGACCCCAGTATTCAGGAGGAAAATTAATGCATAGTAAAACTTTGGACGAGTCACTGTCGGCTCGGTGATGTAAACCGCAACCAGGGTCAGCAGTCCATTCAGTACCACCAACGGCAGCGACAACCCATCCACACCCAGCCGATAGTCCAAGCCCAATTCCGAGAGCCAGGGCAAGTTTTCTAAAAACTGTAATCCCGCGATCGTCGGGTCAAACTTAACCACTAGCAGCAGTGTTAGTCCAAACAAAACACTCGCTAAGGTCAGTGCCGCCGTCTTTAATTGCCCACCATTCAACGGCAGAAACCCAACCCCTACGGCCCCCACAATGGGCAGCACGATTAACGCACTCAACAGCATCC
>JAJAYH010000281.1 GCA_026786325.1 Alkalinema sp. CAN_BIN05
ACATGTGAAATCTAATGCGATCGTGATTACAAAAGATCGAACGACGCTTGGGGTTGGCGCAGGGCAAATGAATCGGGTGGGTTCGGCCAAAATTGCGATCGAGCAAGCCGCGAACAAAATCCAAGGTGCGGTGTTGGCGAGTGATGGATTCTTCCCATTTGATGACAGTGTACGATCGGCGGCGGCGGCGGGAATTCGGCTTTTGATTCAACCGGGCGGTAGTATGCGTGATGGGGAATCGATCGCGGCAGCAAATGAATTGGGGTTGGTGATGGTGATGACAGGCGTTCGTCATTTCATGCACTAATTTAATGAGCGTCACAGGGAGAATTAGGATGGCGATGTACAATTAAAGGACCAAGTTTGGATTCCCTTAATTGCGGCTTATGACTCCTGAAAC
This sequence comes from Alkalinema sp. CAN_BIN05, assembly GCA_026786325.1. GTDB lineage: Bacteria > Cyanobacteriota > Cyanobacteriia > Leptolyngbyales > Leptolyngbyaceae > JAAFJU01. The sequence continues at coordinate 401 of JAJAYH010000281.1, forward strand.
TCCCTCTCTCACGGAAACCGTCGAACTTGCACCGAGTTATACCTTAGCGATCGCTGTTGTCCTAATTGGGGCAGCTATCGTTCCATTCCAGATTTGGGTTGGTGGAATTGTTGCAGTGTTTGGCGGTTTTTTGTTGCTTCAATCAGCACTGCTTCGGTTGCAATTTACGGCTACTAATCTCGACGTATATCGCAACGGTAAAGTGATTCGCAGCTTCCCGTATTCCGAATGGAGTCATTGGGAAATCTTCTGGCAACCCATTCCAATTTTGTTCTATTTCCGCGAAGTCAATAGTATTCATTTTCTGCCAATTTTGTTTGATCCCAAAATGCTCCGAGTACTCTTAAAACAACGTTGTCCTCAACTTCCCACCGAACTTTAAAACTCACCTCCAGGCACATGGGTTGTAATATTCCTAGACATTAAGCCCTACATTTTTCGATTTGTTATCCTAAGGTAATATTTTAATTTACGGTGATTCTGATGCTATTAGAACAAGTCGTCGGCATTCCTCCAAAACTTGTTGGTGAAAAGAGGATGAGCTTTCGAGGTCTGGATTGGCAAGCTTTTAAACAAATTCACTCCTTAGTGGCACATCATACTCATTCACATTTTAACTATGACAATGGAGTTTTAGAAATTACGATGCCATTGGAATCTCATGAACGATCGGCAAGATTGATTGAACGATTTATCATTATTCTTGTAACTGAAATGGGGATGATGATCAAAACGATGGGTTCGACGACGCTCGATCGTGAAGACCTGCTAAAAAGTGCTGAACCCGATGATGCTTATTACATTCAAAATTATGAACGGGTAGCCAATCGGACGGTTGATTTGAATGTCGATCCGGCTCCTGATTTGGTGGTTGAGGTTGATATTACCCATACGGATTTGAATAAGAATGTTCTTTATGCAGCGATCGGTGTTTCTGAGTTTTGGCGTTTTAATGGGCGGGTTTGGACTATTTTTAAATTAGTGGATAATGCATATGTTGAATGCGATCGATCGCCTACATTTCCCACCATTGAAAAAGCAAAGCTTTATGAATTTCTCGAAGCAGCTTTTCGCAATGAGGTCGCCGCAGAAATCAATCTTCGTCAATGGGTTCGTCAACAGGTGAATCTGTAGTTGGAATGGGAGTTAAAGAATTGGGCGATTGCTTTCAGTTCGTCGAATCTAAATACCAAAATCCAAATCTCCGTCATAATAACCAAGCAGTTCCATAAGTGCCCATCACATGGCCCGATCGCTCTATCAAGCTGAATATCTCCTCCGCGAAACCCTCCTCGGACTGCGGCGCGGGGGCTGGATGAACTGGGCCGCGATTAGCACGGTAGCGGTGTTGTTGTTGTTGTTTGGCATAGGATTACAAGGCTCGTGGCAACTGGGCGAATTTTTCAATCGCTATGGCAACCAACTCGAAATTTCGGCCTATCTCAACACGGGCGTGGCGGCCAAAGATCTACAACCCACTATCCAAAAGCTCCCGAACGTTACCACTGTCACTGCTGTTACAAAAGAAGAGGCTTGGACCTCGCTGGCTAAAGAGCTGGGTGTCACGGATCTTAAAGCGACCACAGCCCAACTTTCAGGTAATCCACTTGTGGATGAAATTCGGGTTCAGGCCAACAGTCCGACTGCGGTGATTGGGTTGGCTGAGGCGTTGAAAAAAGTACAGGGTGTTGAAACGGTGCAATATGTCGGTGAGGTGGTGCAGCAAGTCACGGAACTGAATCATAATTTGCGATTCATTAGCTTCGGGGTGATTGGATTTTTGACCTTAAGTGCGATCGCGGTCATCACTACCACATTACGCTTAGTTATTGCAGCCCGCTCTCAAGAGATTGAAGTCATGCGCTTGGTTGGAGCGACTCGAATGACTATTTATCTGCCGTTTTTGCTTCAGGGCATCACCTTTGGTCTTGCTGGGGCAGCGATCGCTTGGGCGTTTATCCAGAGTTTACTCCTTACCTTGAGCCGTCTAGCGTCCCAACAAACCGATCTATTTCAAGGTCTACTGATAGATAGCGGAAAAGGCTGGATTTTACCGTTAGTGTTGCTGGGGTTTGGCGGCACGATCGGGTTGATTTGTAGTCTATTTGCGGTACAAACGATCGGTCGGCGTTAAACGATTTTACTTTAACTACTCTTAATCGTTGGCGCAGAGGATAAGGTTTGTGCGGCAGTCTTCATGAATTGATTATCAGCATCGTCCCAATGGCGCACGGATTGACAA
>JAJAYH010000282.1 GCA_026786325.1 Alkalinema sp. CAN_BIN05
AGTCTCCGAAGCCAATGCATAGCGAATTGGATCCATGGGCGACTCCCGTGGCAACGTGCCAATTACCAAAGGCCGCACCCCACTTGAATCCCTGCTTCCGTACAACGCATCCGGTGTCCCAATCACCAAACTAAATGCCCCAACGGATCGCTTACAGGCCGTGACGATCGCGGTCGTCCAATCTGCACCATCATCCACCGCCTCGCCGATCGCCACCGCAATCATTTCTGAGTCTGTCGTCGTCAAGAGATTATGACTACGCTTCAATAGCTCCTTATGTAATATTTCTGTATTCACCAAATTTCCATTGTGGGCCAATGCCAAGGAACCCCGACTTGTCTTCACGACCGCAGGCTGGGCATTCACAGCACGACTTGAACCCGTGGTCGAATACCGCGTATGTCCTACGCCCATCGGTCCCGGTAGCGTATTCAAAATAGTCTCATTAAAAACCTGTGCGACTAGGCCCATGTCTTTATGGAGATGCACCGTCTTATTGTCATCAAAGGTTGCAATCCCACTCGACTCCTGTCCCCGATGCTGAAGTGCAAACAAACCAAAATACGCCAGCTTTGCGACATCTTCCCCAGGGGAAAATACACCAAAAACACCGCAAGCTTCTTCGGGCTTGTCGGGATGTTCATGGTTGGCAACAAGCAAATCTTCAGTCGGGAACATAAAGAAAGTCCTTAGGATGTCCAGTAAGAAAACTTTAGTATAGAGGTTAAGCTTCGCTTAAAGATCTTTGAATTTGAGAGGGTTTTCTACACCCCAGTTTATTTCCCAAGTTATTTCCCAAGTTATTTGCCAATACAGAAGCGACTAAAAATTCGATCGAGCACTGATTCCGTTACATCTTCGCCTAAGATTTCACCCAATGCCTGGGCCGCACCGCGCAAATCGATCGTCCAAAAATCTAAGGGAAGTTGATTGTCTATCGTGACTTGCACCTGTTCAAGCGCTGTCTTCGCATTCATCAGCGCACTAGATTGACGTTGATTAATGGCAAAATCCAAATTTCCAAGCTGCGTTGTTCCTTGATTAACGGTGCGCAAAATAGCTTGTTCTAGATCTTCAATGCCAACAGTCTGCTCTGCTGCTGCTGTTATTTCTCCGATCGTTTGAACGATCGTTTGAACTATAGAGGCTCGTCCTTGTGTCAAATTACGGACTTGCTCAATCACCATTTCCGCGCCATGTAGATCCACTTTATTAATCACAAAGATCAACGATCGGGTCTTAATCTGATCGTAAATCGCATCTTCTTCAGCCGTCCAGCCTTGATCTGCTGCTATTGTAAATAATACTAAATCCGCTTCTAGAGCTGCTTTGCGCGATCGCTCGACCCCAATGCTTTCGACCCGATCGTCGGTTTCTCGAATTCCCGCCGTATCTAAAACCTGAATCGGAATCCCGCCCACGACAAGCTGCGACTCCACGACATCCCGCGTTGTCCCCGGCAAATCCGTCACAATCGCCCGATCGCAACGACTCCACGCATTCAACAAACTCGATTTCCCAACATTGGGCCGACCCACGATCGCAACTTTTAGTCCTGTTCGTAAGAGTTCACCGCGATCGGCAGTGTTCAGAATTTCGGTGACTTTTGCAATAGCATTTATTAAACTAGTCCGAATGCTCTGGAGTTGAAGTGCTGGTAAATCATCCTCAAAATCAATTCGGGCTTCAACTTCGGCCAAAATATCTAAACAAACCGATCGTACTTCTCGAATCGGCTGAGCGAGTTTTCCCTGAATTCCAGCCAATGCCGTTGCTGCTGCTTGCGGAGACTTCGCGCCCACCAAATCTGATATACTTTCCGCTTGGGTTAAATCCAAACGGCCATTCAAAAAAGCCCGCAGCGTAAATTCTCCCGGTTGCGCCAGTTTTGCCCCAGATTCAATACACAATTGCAAAACGCGCTGTACCGCAATCATTCCACCATGGCAATGAAACTCTACAATATCTTCTTTCGTATACGATCGTGGAGCTAGCATGATCATCAGCAATGCTTCATCAATCCGTTCATTTGTTTTTGGATTGGTAATATACCCATACAAAATCCGATGGCTTTCCCATTGCTGTTGACCTGGAGCTTTAAAAATAGCTTGTGCGATCGCAAATGCCTCCGCGCCAGACAACCGCACAATTCCCACGCTTCCCTGTTCTGGAACAATGGCCGTTGCGATCGCGGCAATGGTAAAGCCTTGAATAAAATTAGACTCTGAAGATTTGAACTCTGAAGACTTGAACTCTGAAGACATTGCGCGCACCCATTGCTATTAAATCGTCCTCTAAGAAGTGTTTGAAAAGTCCTTTCGTTGAAATTAAAAGACCCGATCCCCCTAGCCCCCTTAAAAAGGGGGAACCAGAATTCAACTCTTAGTCCCCCTTTTTTGTGGCGTAGCCTGCCCGTAGGGCGTAGGGGATTTAGGGGGATCGGGTCTCAATGGTCACAACCTTGGACTTCTCAAACACTCTCTAACCTGTCGTCGTCCAATTCAAATTCGTCAAACTTGTCAACACATGATCTTCCCAGACTCCGTGAATCAACAAATAATCCTTTGCTTCTCCCTCCACCGTAAAACCTAAGCTCTTCAAAAGACTACCACTACGCTGATTTCGGGGCATATAATTGGCCTGAATTCGATGGCAATTCATGGCATTAAACACATGGACAATACTGACGGTTAATGCCTCTCGCATCAATCCTTGCCCCTGTTTTGATTCGGCAATGCTGTAACCCAGACTACAACAATAAAACGGATAGTGAATGAAGTTGTTAAAATTAATACTGCCAATCACTACCTTCGGCGCATCTCGTTCAAATATAAATAACCGCAGCGCATGGCCTGCCTGAAACTGTTGATAGCTGCGAATGACCTGCTGCCGCCAATAGCTCCGATCGTAAAAGTCAGACGGACGAATGGGTTCAAAGGGCACCAAAAAATCACGATTTTCAACTAAATGCGCCACAATTGCGGGAATATCTTCTTGGGTCGCCAGCCGA
>JAJAYH010000283.1 GCA_026786325.1 Alkalinema sp. CAN_BIN05
AAAAACCGCCCAGACGACCTAGACCCATCCGGCGCAACTTCCGCAACCCGATCGACCTTCAACCCCGGCACCGACTTCAACTCCTGCCACAAACCCTGCGTTAATTGCTCTTGGCGTTCCGCTGCCGATTCATCCTTAAAATTCAGTTCGATCGACACCATTATTTCAGCCACGCTCAAACCTCTGTTGAATTCCGAATCTCCCAAATTATTGTACCCAGAAAACCTCTAAATTCAGGACGATCGCGATCGTACTCTGAAAGCATGTTTACAATGTCGAAGACTTTGATACAGCATTTTGCCAATCTTCAGGCGTATTGCAATTAAAAAAAACGCGCCGATCGTCCCATACCAATTCTTCAACAGTTTGCGATCGGAGCCATTGTTGAAACGATCGTCCGCCCTGATTGATATATTCAATTAGTGATGATTTACATTCAATTCGATAAAACCCACAGAGGACTTCATAGAATCCTTTCGAGTTTTTCGCAAGATAGGCGATCGCATCCTCTGGAACTTGATCTAATTGCAAAATCCATTGGTTGAGAGTATCAGAATCTAAATAAGGTAAGTCACAGGACAATAATAAAATCCAATTAGTCTGTAGCTTGTTGCCTATTTGATCTAAGGCTTCGGCAAATCCATAGAGCGGACCATTGAGCACCCGATCGTCAATCCGATCGCAGCCCTCAGGAATTACACGAGCGTAGTCTCGGCTACTCACAACATAAACAATATTACTGACCGCCAATCCTAAATTACAAGTGCGGGTGAGTAATGGCACACCATCAAGTTCCAACAATGCTTTATCACGGCCCATGCGTTTGCTTTGTCCGCCCGCAAGAACGATCGGGGTGATGACAGGCTTAAACACAAAGGGTAGCAGGGGCAGCGAGGCCATATTTTGAGCCATTTTCAACTCGGTAATAGCGCGATCGTGGCTTGCCGAAGACAACGCGGGCACTGGGGCCGAAATTTTGAGTTTGTCGTCGGGCATAACTCATAGCAATAAAGTGATACTACTATTTGTAATACATGTAGTATGCGATCGTCAACTCTGGGTATCAAAACTCATGACAGATCTTTTTAAGTTATTGAACATGAGTTCCCCCATCAGTGATAATCTTGATACTGGCAATTTTGCCCGCTCGAAAGTGATTCCCGATTGTGACTAGCCCTGACTGCTGGGAGGGATTCTAGTGAGGAATACTTTCGTAGCAAATTTGTATATTTAATCACTGGAATTATTCACAGTAGGGCTTAAAGCATGGTCACGGCAGCAGCAAGTACAGGGTATGTCACCCAAGTCATCGGTCCGGTTGTTGATATTAAATTTCCGAGTGGCAGTATGCCCGCGATTTACAACGCCGTGGCAATCAAGTCTAAGGATGGCGCAGGCAAGGAAGTGATTGTGACCTGCGAAGTGCAACAGCTTCTAGGCGACAACCAAGTCCGGGCTGTATCCATGAGTACCACCGATGGTTTGGTCCGTGGTGCGGAAGTGACTGACTCCGGTCAATCCATTCGCGTCCCCGTTGGAACTCCAACCTTGGGAAGAATTTTTAACGTCTTGGGTGAGCCTGTAGACGAAAGAGGTCCAGTGGCGGCGGGCGAAACGATGTCGATTCATCGGGCTGCACCTAAGCTAACTGAACTTGAAACTAAGCCTTCCGTATTTGAAACCGGAATTAAGGTTGTTGATCTTCTGACTCCTTACCGTCGCGGCGGAAAAATTGGCTTGTTCGGTGGAGCTGGTGTGGGCAAGACCGTCATCATGATGGAATTAATCAACAATATCGCCACCAACCACGGCGGCGTATCTGTGTTTGCGGGTGTGGGCGAACGGACTCGTGAAGGGAATGACCTTTACAACGAAATGATTGAGTCCGGCGTGATCAATGCCGACAATCCATCTGAATCAAAGATCGCTTTGGTCTACGGTCAAATGAATGAGCCACCTGGAGCGCGGATGCGTGTGGCGTTGTCTGGTTTGACCATGGCGGAATATTTCCGTGACGTGAACAAGCAAGATGTATTGCTGTTTGTTGATAACATTTTCCGCTTCGTCCAAGCGGGTGCAGAAGTTTCCGCGCTTTTGGGCCGGATGCCATCGGCAGTTGGTTATCAGCCGACTCTCGGGACGGACATGGGTGACTTGCAAGAACGCATTGCATCCACCACTGAAGGATCCATCACGTCCATCCAAGCGGTTTATGTGCCTGCGGATGACTTGACTGACCCCGCTCCTGCAACCACGTTTGCCCACCTTGATGGAACGACTGTGTTGTCCCGTAACTTGGCCGCAAAGGGAATCTATCCTGCGGTTGATCCGTTGGATTCTACGTCCACCATGCTCCAGCCATCGATCGTAGGGGCTGATCACTACGACACAGCTCGTGCGGTTCAGTCCACGCTGCAACGTTACAAAGAACTCCAAGACATTATTGCAATTCTGGGTCTAGACGAGCTTTCTGAAGAAGATCGAACCTTGGTCTACCGTGCCCGTAAGGTTGAGCGTTTCTTGTCCCAGCCTTTCTTTGTGGCAGAAGTATTCACCGGGTCTCCTGGTAAATATGTCTCCCTTGAGAAGACTATTATCGGATTTAAGAAAATCTTGGCAGGTGAATTGGATGACTTGCCTGAGCAGGCGTTCTATTTGGTTGGTGATATCGACGAAGCGATCGCTAAGGGCAAAAAAATGAAGGAAGACAGTAAGTAAGCCATTGAGTATGGCGAATGGTGAAGCTAGAGTCTAGGCTTTGACTTCACTGTTTTTACCTAATCCGTTGCTTAATTCATTTAGATAGGAGATTTATATGCCCTTGACTGTTCGTGTGATTGCACCGGATAAGACTGTGTGGAATGCACCTGCTGATGAAGTGATTTTGCCGAGTACGACGGGTCAGATGGGAATTCTGTCCGGTCATGCTCCAATATTGACGGCGCTCGAAACAGGCGTGTTGCGGGTTCGTGCCAATAATGAATGGACTTCTATTGCCTTGATGGGTGGGTTTGCGGAAGTTGAAAATGGCGAAGTGACGGTTTTGGTGAATGATGCTGAACCCGGTGCGGGCATTAATTTAGATGATGCAAAGGCAGTTTTGAATACGGCTGAAGCTCGATTTAATAAAGCTCAAAATGGCACCGATCGTCCTGAATTAATTTTAGCAACTCAGCAATACAAACGCGCTAGAGCAAGAGTTCAAGCAGCGGGCGGAAATGCTTAGTTTGAATTAATTTACGTTTTGATTTTGATTAATTTGATTGTGATTTGAATGGGAGAGGATTAGTCCTCTCTTTTTTTGTGCTGTCAGCGATTGGGGTTTGACTTGAGTTCGATCGGGATAACATGACTATAAGTTAGGATAGTAAGAAAGTTTCTGCCTAATAATAGTTAGCCTGACTTAATTAAAATTTACGCCTATTTAACTCATATCTCTTCTGGCAAATTATATGGACATATTGCAAGAGTTTTGCTTTTGTACTCTAGCTGTAGGTGATAGGTATCGTGCTCATGCACAAATTTTAGCTCAAGATATCCAGAAGCATATGCCTTCCAAAACTTTATGTATCCTAACTGATCAACCAGAGCAGTTTGCAAGATTCCCTCATGTTCTGGCGTTCAAGCACTATCTTCAAAGTGTAAAAGGATATCATGACAAACGTTTTGTTCTTGAAAAATCTCTCTCACTATTTGAGAGTTGTATGTTTTTAGACTCTGATGTTCAGGTGCTTGGCTCCGCAGTAGAAGAATTAAGGTGGTCTCCTGGCATCACTGCGAGAGCCGGGACTAGTTTGGCCAACCGTATGCAAACAATTACAAGCCAGAAAGAACTTGAAGTTATAAAAGAAGCAGCCCAAAAACTGAATGTTGATATTCAACAAGTGCAGTGGCTTACTGAGTTTATGTTTGTGATGAAGAAACAGAATGGATTAGAGCGGGATTTTTTTGAACTTTGGCAGACAATTTCTTACTTTTTTGAAATGCAAGGAATATATG
>JAJAYH010000284.1 GCA_026786325.1 Alkalinema sp. CAN_BIN05
ATTCTAGATCCATATTACGAGCCTTAATTTTAATCTCCTCCGGCACCTCGACACTGGACTTTTCATAGAGTTTCAACAGATCCAATAGCTCCAAACTATATTCACCAACATGGACTAAGTTCCCTGCAATAAAATTCGCAGGATTATTGATTTCATGGGCAATCCCGGCCACTAAACTCCCTAGACTCGCCATTTTTTCCCGTTGAATAAGTTGGGCTTGGGAGGCTTTGAGATCTGCTAGTGCTGATTGAAGCTCTTTGGATTGCTGTTGGCTATGCTCTAGTACTTCTGCCTGCCCGAGCGCAACCCCAAGCTGACTGCCGACCTGAGTCAGTATCGATAGCTCATCAGGTCGCCAAGTCCGAGGGCCATCGTTTTGGTAAACCGCCAAAAGACCCCAGAGACGACAATTATGGAAAAGGCCAACGATCGCATAACTCCTTGCCTCATACTGCTCTAGTGCCTGGATGTGGCAAGGGGTAAGGTCTTGAGCATAAATATCATTTGCCACGCACAGGACGCAACCCTGACTAAAAATCTCCCCGTCTTTGGTCTGAATGTGAGTATCGCAACTAAAGCTGGAAGTCAGTTTGACGCTACATTCACTAATATTTTCCTTCAAACTGGAATATCCTAATTGTTGTGCCATCAAGCTCGTCCACTGCGAACCATGATTTTCCGCAACAAATTCTCCACTCCAGTCCGGATTAAACCGATAAATCACCGTCCGATCGCACTGCAATAGATCTCGAACTTCTTTGACCGTTTGTTTGAAAATCTGGTCTAAATCTAACGAACCCCGAATCCGCTCGATCGCGTGTGATACCTGCTCTTGCTGTTCCACGAGGCGTTGTTGCTCAGCCGCTCTACCCGCTTGATTAGCCTGCTTTAATAGGTCGTCATGTTGAAGCACCACACTTAGGTTATCGGCCACCTGCTGCGTGAAGGCCACATCCATCGGTGTCCAATCCCGAGGGACATTACATTGATGAACACAAATTAATCCCCATAGCTCCATCCCCTTCAATAAAGGAGCAACCATATTCGCCCGAATCTGAAATTTTTCTAGAAGCTCAATGTAGCAAGGCTTATATTCCTGTGCGTAAATATCAGAAATTGCGTTAATTCGACCTTCTTGATACAGCGGCGCAAACCGTTCACTAAAACAATGATCCGTCACGCGCATCTCTAGAGCCGATGGCACAGTCGGATCGACAGATTCAGCAATTAATTCTCCTTGCCAATCCTGCTCTGGATAAAACTGAAAAATTCCTACCCGATCGGCCTGAAGAATCGATCGAATCTCTGTCACACTAGTTTGGAAATTAGTTGACATATCCAGTGAGGCTCGAATTCGTGCCAGAACTCCCGCTAAGACCTTCTGATAGCCAGGATTAGGTGTATTGTAAATCGGTGACGGAGAATGGACCATATCAGAATTTATAGGAGGTATGGGGTTCCGAATATTTCAGGTTGCATTCTTATCAGAATACCCATAATCATCCTCGATTTAAGCATTATTAACTTTTGCCCCCTAAGAATTTTGCTGTAAGGCATAGACTTTAAAGCGTTCCATATCGGCTTGCAATGCTCCCTCAACCACAGAACCCAAAGATAAGCCATCCATTAATTGTCGAATGATCATCGGTACGGAATAGGCGACTGTAAGTTTGACAATGCTGCCGTCTACGCCCCGATCGTAAAATCGGATGGCTCCACGATTTGGCAATCCATCGACAGACTCCCATTGAATGATTTGGTGATGAATCTGCTTAACAATCCGGGATTGCCATGAAAACTCAAGACTTCCCGAAGCCAATTTCCATACTGATAGCTCGGGTTCATCGGGCTTAATACTCACCGAGTCAATCCATTTCATCCAGTTGGGCATCAATTCAATATTTTCCCAAAGGTTCCATACTTCATCGATCGGACAGGGAACTGCTACTTGTACGGTATGCTCTAGCCAATCTTTCATATCAACCTCTCGTAGAAATCTCAAACTCGCCCCACAATCTAACGAGACTTCCTAGCATCGCTTTGATTTACGGTTTAGTTAACGATTGTAACGTTTTGTGGTTCTGGATTCCAGCGTTACAATGACTAAAACCATGACCAAAATCTTGCAGCCAAATTATTAAGTCCAATCATGAATCCCCACTTGTCGCGATCGCTGCCCTTATCTATCTTATTCCTCACCTTAAACGCCTGTGCCACAATACCAGGAATGGGCCGAGGCATCGTCAATCCACCGTCCTTGCGCCCAGTCAAGCCGTTGATGGAAGGGAGAGGGAACGCCGTCGTTGTCAGTAAAGACTCCAAAAATCCCAACAATGGGATCAAACTAGCAACCCCCAATCCGAAGTCCGGAAAACCTTCTCAATCCAGCACAAAATCGCTATCCACCACCGAACTCAACGCCAAGCTCCAGGATGCAGAAGACAAGTCCGCCAGCGCCCGCAGCCTGTCCCAATCAGCCCAAACCCCGGAAGATTGGCAATTAGTTGTCCAGCGCTGGCAAAAATCCATTGACATTCTCAAGCCGTTATCTACTCAAAACACCGTCATCGCCACCCAAATCCAGCAGGCTTTGACGGATGCTCGTACAGGACAAGCTCGCGCTCAACAAGAAGCTCAAGGATTGCCCAAAGGTAGTGCGGCTCCACTCCAAGTCGATCGGAGTAAGTCCGGCAAATCCCAAGGCTTGATTTATGGCGACATCCCATCACCTAGCCCAAGTCCGTCTAAAGCTCCGACGGCTAATCCAACCCAAAATCCACCATCTCCAAAGAATTAGCGCTATAGTAATAAAACAATTCAGCTTTTCACAAAGTTGAGTCGCAGTACGGGGCTGTACCGGTTTCGACAGGTTGGCGAACGTTATGCTGTGATACAGGTCGAGAGGGAGTCCACTCTCGTTAATCGAGGCTCAAAACAAATAGATGCAAACAACATCAAAACCTTCTCTCGTAAAGCCGCACCAGTTGCTGCCTAAATAACCTTTTAATCTAGGTTCGAGAGCCTCTGATTCGACTCCGTTAACGATCGAGGAATAACCCCAACGGATGCTTTTGGTCTCGTTTATCGGGTTGGAGACCAACTTAAGATCAAATCCGGGAGTCCTACCGACGGGGCATAATGTCGGGTTCCCGCTTCGAGGACTAGAGAAGCTAAACCTGTGAACGAGCGGTGTATTAATACCCAATTTGGACACGGGTTCGACTCCCGTCAGCTCCATGAACTCTGAAACCCGCCCTGTGCGGGTTTTCTGGTGTTTGGACAAATATCTAGGCAAGGTCTGAAATTGCTATGTATTTGGATGATGCGGGAATGCCTAAGAAATGATGATTTAAACACGGTGTGCCGATTTATAAAACGGCTTCTTCACAACAGTAGCCGGATATAGTTTTCCACGAATTTCGACCTCTAAAACCGTCCCGATTTTCGCAAGTTCAGTCGGAACATAGGCCAGTGCTACCGGGTATCCCAGCGTTGGCGACAGCGTACCACTGGTGACAATACCAACCTCCACACCTGCATTCATAACTTTGTAATCATGTCGGGCGATATTGCGACCTTCAAGTTGTAAACCAATCAATCGTTTGGTCACGCCTTGAGATTTCTGAGACTCTAGAACCGATCGGCCAATAAAATCGCCCTTATCCAAATGAACTAACCAACCCAAGCCCGCTTCCAATGGCGAAATGCTGTCATTCATATCCTGACCATACAAAGCCATTGCCGCCTCCAATCGCAAGGTATCCCGCGCACCCAATCCACAAGGCACAACCCCAGATTCAATGAATGCCGTCCAAAGCGATCGGCCCACCTCTTTTGAACATAACAATTCAAAGCCATCTTCTCCCGTATAGCCCGTCCGGGCCACAAAAACAGACTCGCCATTGTAACTAGCATCCCCATGTTCAAACGCTTTCACCCGATCGAGGTTTTTTTGCAAAATGCGTTCAACATGACCTGCGGCTTCTGGTCCTTGAACTGCAATCAAGACTTTAGATGGCGACAAATCTTCAAATTCAAGCTGACTTAAATCTAAATGGTTCAACATCCAATCTTTGTCTTTATCAATGGTTGCTGCATTGACGATCGTTACCCAAGACTGCCGATCGCCTTCACCACCTTGATAATAAAAAATCAAATCATCAATAATCCCGCCGTCAGCATTTAGCAAAACCGTATATTG
>JAJAYH010000285.1 GCA_026786325.1 Alkalinema sp. CAN_BIN05
CCATAAATCACCCGCGAATAGAATTGCGGGCTAGTAGAGGAAGCAGCTCCGCAGCTAAGAATAAAGGATTTACCACTGATTCTTAGTCCTGGAGGGACTTTCGTTTCTAGAGCGCAATTCATTCGCGCGGCCTGCTAGAATTTCTATTCCATACCGTATTACAACTCGTGGATGAGTTCTATCAGAAAATTCGTGAACAACTGGTGACACCCAAAGGCTTTTTTCAAGATCTACGGAGTCTCACCAAATATTTACTATTTGAAAGTTGGTCTATTCTGATTCAATTTATGATTTCGGGACAACGCTTACCTCTCAAGACCAACTCCTCTTAAGATTTTGAATTTGGAACTGCTGCTTAGGACCTGAGAATTTGAGTAACTTTCGATCGGCTAAAATGCAGATGTCTCTTGCGTTTAGTCGATCGATTTTTTATTGAGATAAACTTGTCGTGAAGATTTCCAGATGATATTTTTTTCAAATATATCTGTCTATAACTTAAGGAGTCTAATCGGTCACAACTATTTTAAATTCTTATGTTGAATAAAGAAGAACTAGCAGGGATCGGGTTTGGCATCGCAGAGAATGCAAAGATCTATGCTGACAACGTAATTTTAACTGCACAACGGGGACATGGATTTGCAGCGGAAAAGGCAAATCATCTCAAGGATATTCTCGCTGGAAAAGATGCAAAAATTGTTGGCGGTAATAATGCTAAAAATGGAGCCGATCGTCTGGTAAATGGGATTCATATTCAAACGAAATATTGTAATTCTGGCTCGAAGTGTATTCAAGAATGTTTTCAGGATGGTCAGTTTCGCTATTGGACTCCTGACGGTTCTCCGATGCAAATCGAAGTGCCCTCAGATTCTTACGATGCAGCCGTTCAAGCAATGAAGGATCGAATTAATAAGGGCCAAGTCAAGGGCATTAGCGATCCTCAACAGGCTCAGAATATTGTTCGGAAAGGTGGCTTTACCTATACTCAAGCGCGTAACATCGCAAAATTCGGTACGGTAGATTCCATTAGCTACGATGCCGTCAATGGAATTAAACTAGCCGGAACTGCTATGGGTCTTTCTGCGGCAATTTCTTTTGCTCATTCAATTTGGAGTGGGGAAAGTCCAGAGGTTGCAATCAAGGAAGCTTGTTTGTCAGCAATCAAAGTCGGTGGGATAACTTGGGTGTCGAGTATTTTGATGGCTCAAATTGGGCGAACGGGGGTCGAAAATTCGCTTCGACCTTTGACTAAATATGCTGTCGAGAATATGGGAACGAAAACGGCTGCTTGGATTGCGAATGGTCTACGAGGTGGCAGTTCATCGATTTATGGCGCAGCCGCAACGAGTAATGTATCCAAGCTACTCCGAGGAAATATTGTGACGGGAGTGGTAACTACGGTAGTCGTTTCATCATTGGATATTCCGCGACTCGTTAAGGGGGAAATTTCAGGGGTACAAATGCTGAAAAATGTAACGACAAATGCCGCAGGAGTCGCAGGTGGTTCGGCTGGATATTCGATCGGAGCAGTAATTGGGACAACAATTTTTCCTGGCCCTGGAACTCTCATCGGTGGTCTGGTTGGAGGTCTTTTAGCGGGTTCAGCAGCTTCGACAGTATCTCAAACGGCTTTAGATCAGTTGATTGAGGATGATGCAAAAGAAATTCTGATAAGCATAGAAGCAGAGCTTGGGATTCTAGCATTTGATTACCTATTGTCAGAACCTGAATTGAAATCTGTTGTGGCAGAATCAGAGATGATCAATTGGAGTATTCAATTAGCAGAATATTCAAGCCGAAGCGATCGTTCGATAACAGTTAAAAATATCCTAGAAACACTGGTGATCGTGATTGCTAAACAACGTCAGAAAATCACTCTTCCTACTGAAATTCAACTACTTGATGGATATGAAAAAATGCTTGAGTGACATGAACTTTAAGTAATATCTGGTAGGTAGATTCCAGTATCTCCAAAGAATACTAAAAGCTAGCCGTCGCGTGGGGAATCAATGTTTATCGCTCTATTGAATTGAAAATGATTTAGAGAGAGAGGCGATCGAAAATTAATCGCTTATGCGTTAGACCCAAGAGTCCGAAGGGACCGCATAAGGCCATTTTGTTTGAACGTCGATTAGAATATAACTTAGGCAATTATGAATCTCTTTTGGAACAGATTGAGCAATTGGCGATCGATGGTGACGCGATTGCAACTACAGAAGGATGCTTGACAGGTTAAGAACAAAATCGTTTTGTCAAGTCCTATCAAAGTAAACTTGGAAACGCTCTTATACCAAGCTTTTGAGATGATTTTTGTAATGTCTTAACGACTGTAAGTTAGATGAGCCATCAACTCCTCCAAAGTATTTCAAGTTCTATTATCATAACGGATTTTCCCAGAACCAATTTTCAGATTGCTTTAAACAATCGATCGTGTTCAGGACTATACAACCGCGATCGTCCTACCTCACGCATAAACTCCGATCGTTCCGCATACCCAAACTCCTCCGGCACTGTATCCGCCATCAATGCTGGACTAATCACATACAAGGTCGATCGAATTAGTCCCAATTCCTGATTTTTAATGCTCAATTCCCCAAGCGGCACCAATACAATTTGTTCATCTTTCCAACCCAATCGATAACAAATGGCCACAGGGGTTTCAGGTGGATAATGCAATAGTAATTTTGATTCAACTTGTGCAATATGTTTTGCACTTAAATACAAACAAAGACTCGATCGGTGCGCCGCCAAACTGGAAAGCTCTTCATCATCCGGTACAACAGTCCGACCACTCATACGCGACAGAATAATAGTCTGAACCTGCTCCGGCATCGTCAGTTCCACCCGAAGCCTCGCCGCCGCCAATTGATAAGCACTCACCCCCGGCACAACTTCAAAATCTAAACCCGCCGCCAACAACCCCGACATTTGTTCTTGAATCGCACCATACAAACAAGGATCGCCATCATGCAATCGCACCACATTTAATCCCAATCTCGCCGAAGCCGTCATCAACGCCAACATCTCTTCCAAGTTTTTATCAGCCGTGGTAATCAAACTTGCTGTCGGTCTCGCGATCGCCACAATTTCCGGCGGAATCAACGAATCTGTATACAAAACAATATCCGCATTGCGAATTAACCGATCGGCCTTCACCGTCAGCAAATCAGGATCGCCCGGTCCCACACCAACGATATAGATCTTAGGAACTGCCATATTTTTTCAACCAAGGAAGAAGAATAGAATGATAAATATTCATCCTAACTTACTTCCCTCGAAGGTTCACCCTTTGAGGGTTTTCCATTTTTGAGAACCACCAAAGGCCCAGCGCCCCAAAAACAATTCCCACCAAACTCACCAACTGCGCCATCTTCAACGGCCCCGCCATCAAACTATCCGTCCGCAATCCCTCAATCCAAAACCGTCCACAGCTATAGGCAATAGCATAAAAACAAAACAACATTCCCGGCTTCAACCGCTGGCCAAACTTTAACACCAACACCATCACCAACCCAAACACACCCAAATTCCATAACGACTCATATAAAAAAGTTGGATGATAATACGCAACAGATTCAAATCCCAACATTCGACGATCGGGCGGAATCAACAGCTTCCAAGG
>JAJAYH010000286.1 GCA_026786325.1 Alkalinema sp. CAN_BIN05
CGCAACCTTCGGACTGAAGCGGGAATCAAGCCCGGTGAAAAAATCGAAGCTATGCTGCAATCGGAGAACGATCGCGAACGCACCATTCTTACAGCCGGACAGATTTACATCCAAAATCTCGCCCGAATCAAAACGCTAACCATTACGAATCCAACAGCGATCGTTGAAGTAGCCCCGCCGATCGCTGCCGTTCAAGTACCGATCGTTAATCCAATGGCTGACCCGATCGCCAATCCAACGGCAGCCGTTCCCGATCGTAAAGCATGGGCCGATCGTACTTGGCTGGAAAAGCTCGACATTCGTGACCTCTCCGATGACCTGCTAGAGATTCTTTCTGGCTATAGTAAAATCGCTAGGCCCCTTTGGAGTCTGGCTTTGCTCTGGCTGGGTTTCAACGTCATCCGAGTCACCTTTGACAGCGTCCATAACCTCCCATTACTGCCAGATTTTCTTGAGGTTATTGGATTCTTTTACACGATTTTCTACGCTAAGAACAATCTTCTAACCCGTGAAGCCCGCACCCGCAGTTTAGCCAAACTGAAGCAACTCAAAATCGACCTCTTCGGCGGCTCAACTATAGACTCAGACGCGATCGATGTCCTATCATCGGAGATCCCGATCCTACCTGAAGCGACCGCCGTGACCCGGATCGTCGATCTAGCAACTGCTCTCCCATCTAGCGCTGATGGTCAAATGTTCACGGCAATGGTTGGCACGGTCCAAGTCCTAATCCCGTTAACTGGTCTAGTAGACATCAGCGCACTTAAGGCCAAACTCGAAAAAGATTTAGCTCGTGCCCAAGCCGATGCTCAAGGAGTAAAGAATCGCCTCAGCAACCAAAAATTTGTGGCCCAAGCGCCCGAAGATGTGGTCCAAGGTGCAAAAAACGCCCTGGCTGAAGCTGAAAAACAAGCCGAACTCATTCAAGCTCGGTTGGCACTGCTCTAATGTCAAAGAGTCTAATGTCAAAGAGCGATCGAAACTAATTCCGATCGCTCTTTGAATGATTTGAAACTATTTATTGAACATCTGCTCGTGCTTCTCGGAGCCTTGTATTCACTGACTCACGATTTTCGGGCAATGGTGCGGCCAGTTTTGTAACCAGTTCTAGTAGAGATGGTAGAAAACGGTTTCCAAATACCGCTAATTGACTTTGCCATCCGACTAAGATCTCAGATGAGTCTCTTTCTAGACCTCGCACAAGCGCTTGTGCTACTAGTTCAGGGGTCGTCGGCATCACCCAGCGAAACCATTGAAATTCCCGAGCCATGTCGGTATCGGTTAAGGATGGCAGTAGCGCAACGACCCGAATATTATGGGTGGCGAGTTCTCCGCGCAGGGCTTGCGTGAATCCTAGAATTGCAAACTTTGTGGCCGAATAGGTTGCCATGGTTGGGGCTGCAATTTTGCCCATTAAGCTGGAAACGTTGACGATCGTTCCTTCCCGTTGTGTTGCCATTCGTCGTGCAATCAAACGGGTAATGGTATACATCCCCATGAGATTGAGCGAAAGTTCATCTTGAATCTGAGGCAATTGGGATTGTAGGAATGGCGTTTGGTGCGCGACTCCTGCACAATTCACAAGTAAATGAATCGGGCCATAATCTCGCCAAGCTTTAGCGACTGCAATATTGACCTCGATCGGTTGTGTGAGATCTAATGCCAAAGGAATCGCTTCAATACCTAAAGCATTAATTTCATTTGCGACTTCTTGTAGCCGATCGGATGATCTTGCCACAATGATTAATCTTTTTACGTGTTGAGTCTGGGCAAATTCTAATGCAATGGATCGTCCTATTCCACGCGATGCACCAGTGATGAGAATGGTTTTTCCTTGAATATTCATGGTGTAGCCTCCAGTGACTAAGAGTTTTAGAAGTGCTCGTTGTCTGGTTGTAACCAATTGAATGAATGTAAAATGAATTCGACAAACTATTTGTTTATCGACAGCCACACCCTAACAAAGCAATTCAGGAGTCGCAATATTTATTAATAGAAAACCCGAATTGTTATATTTCGCTATAGTCTTCTCAGAAACTGTTCTGCCTCAAAAGCGGCTATGAGTTTGCGATTTGTTGGGCTTACACGCGATCCCTTGCATTTTTTTACTTACCCTTCAGGACGATGCAAGATGAGAATATGCTTTATTTAGGATGATGTATGAGGATTGGAAGAAAGGCTGGATTCTGATAATGTCTCAAACTAAAAATATCTAAGTTAACAAAATGTATTTCTAGTCACTAATTTTATAACGATCGCCGATCGTTACCTGTCGTCGATCGCCTTCAAAACATTCCCCTAGATGACTAGTTTGTGAGCCTAATGTATTTGTGGGCGATTTTTAAGATGGATTTATGAAGCGATCGTAAAATCTCTCTCGGTCCCTGTTGATAAAATATGGTGTAAAGGGAGTAATTGATTGTCAGTTGTCATTTATTGTTCTAAGCTGCCTTAATCTATGCGCATCAATCAGTTATTTAATTTCACACTGCTAATGACACTACTGGGCATTCCGGCTGGTGGATTGTTAATGCCAGAATCTGCGATCGCTCAACAGCGTTCCAATTTAAATTTTCAGAATATGCAGTTCTCTTCTGCTGGAATGTCAACGATAACAAATGGATATTCTGTCACGACTATTACATTATCCATTCAAAATTATGGTGTAAATAATCGATCGTTCAACTTAAATGAACGAGTCTATCTTCGCCGGATTAAACTGGTAGATGCACAGAGAAAGGCATATACCGGAGAACTTGATATAGACTTGTACAAACCCTTTTTTAATGGAGAAAATCGATTA
>JAJAYH010000287.1 GCA_026786325.1 Alkalinema sp. CAN_BIN05
CCCAAACCCCAAACTATTCAAACGATCGTCGTCAAGGTCGGGACTTCTAGCCTGACGAATCCAGAGACTGGCAATCTGGCGCTATCGACGATCGCAACTCTGGTGGAAGTATTGAGTGATTTAAGACGATGTGGGCATCGAGTAGTATTAGTTTCATCGGGTGCGGTGGGCGTGGGCTGTGCGCGGTTAGGCATGACCGAACGCCCTAAAACTATTGCCGTAAAGCAAGCAGTGGCAGCCGTCGGACAGGGGCGATTGATGCGCGTTTATGACGATTTGTTTACAGAAATGAAACAGCCGATCGCCCAGGTTTTGTTGACTCGGGGTGATTTAGTCGAACGCAGTCGGTATGTAAATGTGTATCGAACTTTTCACGAATTGTTGAATCTGAACGTGATTCCTATTGTGAATGAGAACGATACGGTTGCGGTAGATGAATTGAAATTCGGAGATAATGACACGCTTTCGGCACTGGTGGCGAGTTTGGTCGATGCGGATTGGCTGTTTTTAATGACGGATGTCGATCGGCTTTATACAGCTAATCCTAGAACTAATCCTGACGCAAAACCGATCGATGTGGTGCGAAATTTGGATGAACTGAATATTGATACGGCAACAGGTGGCACGCAATGGGGCACAGGTGGGATGGAAACGAAAATTGCGGCGGCACGGATTGCGATGGGAGCAGGAGTTCGGACGGTGATTATGAAAAGTGATGCACCGGGAAATGTGCTGAAAATTCTAGCCGGGGAATCCATTGGCACAAGGTTTGAACCCCAAGAAAATCCAATTACGGCGCGGCAACGGTGGATTGCTCATGGAATGGTTCCAGCGGGGAAATTATATTTAGATGATGGGGCGGTGGATGCAGTGAAAAATGGGGGCCGATCGTTGTTGGGTGCGGGGTTGATTGGATTAGATGGCGAATTTCAGCGCGAGGATACCGTGCGACTTTGCAATATTCATGGTCAAGAGATTGCACGCGGCCTTGTGAACTATACCCATACGGAATTACAAAAGATTCGGGGCCGCCGATCGGATGAAATTAGTCGGATTTTGGGATATGACGGTGACGAAACGGTGGTTCACCGGGATAATTTAGTGCTGATGCGGAAAGGCTTGCGGTGAATTTAGGACAAATTTAGAATGGGGAATTCGGGATATGATGGGAACGAATTTGCAGTGAATTTGCCTTAAATCTCCTATGCGATCTTTGACTTTGACGGCTCCAGCGAAGATTAACTTACTTCTGCATATTGCGGGCGATCGGCCTGATGGATTCCATGAATTGGTCATGGTGATGCAGAGTATTGATTTAGCGGATACGGTGACGGTGAAAGAACGGCGAGAACCGGGAATTGGGTTGACCTGCGATCGTCTCAATGTTCCCACCGACAGCAGCAATCTCGCTTGGAAAGCCGCCGATCTGATGCAACGACGGTTTCCAGATGTGGCCAAAAAGCGCGGTGGAATTGCCATTGATTTAGTCAAACGAATTCCTATGGGTGCCGGGTTAGCTGGGGGTTCAGCGGACTGTGCAGCGGTATTAGTGGGAATTAATTTGCTGTGGGAATTGGGATTAACGAAATTAGAGTTACAAACGTTAGCCGCTGAATTGGGATCCGATATTTCCTTTTGTGTGATGGGCGGGACAGCTCTCTGTACTGGGCGAGGGGAAATCATTGATCCATTACCAGAGATAGATAATCTGTATGCTGTTCTGGCAAAATACAAAGATCTCCCAGTTCCGACTCCTTGGGCTTACAAAACCTATCGCGCAGAATTTGGGTCAACCTATCCAGCAACCGCAATTGAACTCGATCGACGCACGGAACAATTGAGAACAGGTTCAATGATGAATGCGATCGTTCGAGGTGATGGAGCGGCGATCGGAGACGGTTTGCATAATGATTTAGAAAAAGTTGTACTACCCCATTATCCCAAGGTTCAGACATTGCGAAATGAATTTGCAAAAACTAATTCATTAGGCGTAATGATGTCGGGTTCAGGTTCGACGGTATTTGCTTTGGCCCAGTCTTTAGCGCAAGCAGAAGTAATAGAAGCCAACATGCGATCGGCTATTCCAGATTCAGACTTAGAATTTTGGATTACAAAATTTTGTCATTCGGGTGTGCAATTGGTTGATTCAATAACTGAGTAAACAAAATGAATGACGATCGATCGGTGGCCTTAGAACAAATTGTTGCAGAACTCGAACTACTATCTTTAGAAGAACAAATTTGGTTGGTGGAGCGCTTGACCGATCGGATTTTAGTTCAAATGGATCAGCCGAAGATGCCGATCGTCTCAAATATAGCCCTTGCGGTTACGAATTATGGATAGAAGTGGGAATTGAGGGTGAACTGGATTCGACCCCGTGAGACAATAGGGGCGATAAAAGCGGATTTGTCTGGATGGCCACCTATGAAACGCCGATCGATTTCAACTGTTCTCCTCGCTGCAATTGTTCTTCCTCTCGTTCTGTTAATCGCAGGCGTGACATGGAGTAAAAGCTATGACCCGTTTAAATCGCTCGGTAAATCACTGAGCGGCAATGCTAATCCGACGACTAGTCTTTTTGTCGCGCAGGATGCTCCCATCAGTTTGTCCTTGACGGTTAATCCCGATCGGCTGCTGTCGGTTTCGCCCTCGCTGTTGAATTTTGGTAAGTCTAAAACTCAAGGCGATCTGGAAAATTTACGCGATAGTCTATTGGGGCTTGGGGAGTTGGATTACAAAACCAACATTCTGCCGTGGTTGGGCGATGAATTAACCCTAGCGGTTACGTCCCGTGATGTCGATCGGACGTTGGCCGATGGTCGTCAGCCCGGTTATTTGTTAGCACTAAAAACTAATGATGCGATCGCGTCCCGTGCTTTTTTGCGTGAGTTTTGGCGAGTTCGATCCGCCGTTACACAACAAACTGAAACCTATCAAGGCAGCGAGATCACCTATGGTCAAGTCAAGAATGGCCAGATCAAGAATGGTCAAGTCAAAAAATCATTAGTGCAATTGTCTGATGTGCCGTTTACATTGGCGAGTGCGATCGTGGGGAATCAGTATGTTTTGTTTGCGAATAGTCCTAAAGTACTAAAAAACGCTATTAACAATGTTCA
>JAJAYH010000288.1 GCA_026786325.1 Alkalinema sp. CAN_BIN05
GCATCGATCGAAAACCCATCAGCCTCCCTTAAACTCTTAGTCCCCCTTACCAAGGGGGATTTAGGGGGATCGGGATTTTCGTTCAAACAGATAATCTCCCCACGAGCCGTCGCCACCGCAAGCCCCGATCCATCAGGCATCCAAGCGATCGCAGTCACGTACTCATCCAATTCAAAATCCGATAGTTCAATGCATTCCATCTCTAGTTCACCACACAATGCTGAAACTGACTCTCCAGCATTCTCCGATCGAGATTACGCCCAATAAACACTAATTCACTTTTGCGTTGTTCCTGCGGTTTCCATAACCGATCGATCTTCCCATCAAAAAGCATATGAACACCCTGAAATACGTACCGATGATCACTTCCTTCCACATTCAAAATTCCTTTCATTCGGAAAATATCTTGTCCCTGCGTTTGTAGTAACTTGGCAATCCATTCATTTAACTTTTCCGCATCAATGGGCGCTGATTCCAAAAGCGCAACCGATGTAATGCCGTCATCATGTTCGTGGGCATGGTCATCCGTCAGAAAACCCGGTTCTACTTCCAAAGTGCGATCTAAATCAAATGCACCCACCCCAAGAATTGCATCCATTTCAATTTCAGAATCCTGAGTGCGGTAGATTTTTGCAAATACATTCATCGATCGAATCCGAGCCTCCAATAGATCTAACTCATCAACCGTCACTAAATCCGTTTTATTTAACATCACAATATCCGCAAACGCAATTTGTTCCAGCGCCTCATCTGCATCCCAATGTTGAACAATATGTTTCGCATCCACCAACGTCACCACCGCATCCAGCGTAGCCTGCTCTCGTACAGCATCATCCACAAAAAATGTTTGAATGACCGGAGCCGGATCAGCAAGCCCCGTTGTTTCAATAACCAAATGGTCAAACTTATCGCGCCGTCGCATTAGATTACCAATAATCCGAATTAAGTCCCCACGCACGGTGCAACAAATGCAACCATTATTCATCTCAAAAATCTCTTCATCCGCATCCACCACCAACTGATGGTCAATTCCCACCTCTCCAAATTCATTCACAATAACCGCAATTTTTTTTCCATGTTCATGGGTCAGAATTCGGTTGAGTAGTGTAGTTTTGCCAGAACCTAGGTAGCCAGTTAAAACAGTCACAGGGACAGTAGAAAGAGTCATAATGTGGTGTGAGAATGCAAGATTTTGCGTCTATAGCCTAGCGTAAGTGCGGTACGATCGGTGAGAGATTCAACAATTCTATGGTGCCGAATATTCATCTATACATTATTTGCATTACTTTATTTATGAGCCTCAACTATCTTTCTGACCTTATCTTCTTGGTTCTCTAAACTTTGCATTAATTGAAATTGAACCATAGCGCGATTTAAATTATGACTAGGATAATTTACTTTAAAATATATATTTCCTGCTAAATGATCCGTCAAAAAACGCAACCCTAATTCAAAGGTAAGTAATCGAATTGAATCATAAATAAAATCATAATCAAAACTCGTGAAAAGTCCCTTAACCTGCGGTAAATAGCCTTGCAAGATCATCTCGCACAATCCTATATCAAACTGAACCGCTTCCCAATTTTCCGCTTCTTCGCCCATTATATTGCAGCCCGATCGTAAACAATCTCCAATATCGTAGTGAATCAATCCCGGCTTTACCGTATCGAGATCTACCATACTGATTGCCTGATGCGTGATTGAATCGAACATAACATTATTCACTTTTGGATCACCATGCATAATTCGGAGTGACAATTTCCCCGATCGCTTAGCATCTTCCAGTATGGTTACAAATGAAGTTCGATCGCTGACCCATTGCAAACACCGATCGATTTCTGGCGTCTGTCGCAATGTGGAATTCAACAGAACTTGGTGATACTGCTCTAGATATATGGGTGTCAGATGAAAGCCTTCTAAGGTGTCATGCAAAGCCGCCGCCGAAATATCCCCCACCAATCCATGAAATGTTCCGAGTGCAATCCCAACTTCAACGGCATGGCGGGGATCTTCAATTCGATCGATTGTTTCTGCTTGATCAATAAAACTAATGGCTCGCCAAAATGCATTCGCCTCATCTACAAAATGATCCGCCCCGGAGTTCGTCAAAATGACTCGAGGTGTCTCCCATCGTCGTTCTAATCGATCATCGTCAAGTTTTTTGGCTTGAAGTTTGCTGTGAATATGTTCCGTCACAATTTTCATGTTCTCCATCACCCATTGCGGATGACGAAACACTTGAGTATTGATGCGCTGGAGTACAAACCGATCGCCCGCCTGGGTCGTAACTAAAAATGTGTCATTAATATTGCCATTTCCTAAGGTTCTAACGTCCGCCACTAGTCCAGTGTGGGAAAATTGTTGAGCGATCGTAGTAATCGGCATAATCTAGGCGGAAATAGTAGGGCAAAGCTTGAATGTAAAGTCTAAACTTAAAGGAGCTTAGATTCTTGACCTGAATTTAGCATAATCTCTCACAGTACAATGAACGATGCTTGAAGTGCATTCCGGCCATCTCTTTCCTTGATTTCCCCACAACTCACCATGAATTCAAATCTTCAAGCTACAGAGAAAACTATCTACCACGACAATGCGATCGATCGTGCGTTCATTTGGCTTTTTGCCAAAAAAATGGCTAATGCTGTCGGTCAAAAAACCAATCTTCCTGGCTATGACGGGTTTGTAGACTTATCCCAACGGATTATGCGGGGACGGAATGCTCCCGAGCAGCAAGCTCTTGTGACGGTGGTACTGCGATCGTTGGTCCCATGGGTGATCCTGTGGCTCATTCGTACGTTGATTACGCCAACGCGGTTAGTCTGTGAACTGAATGCTTGGTTTGCCACGAAGTTGTTTACTTGGCTGGTTGGCCCTTGCGAAGTTCGCGAGGCTGAAATCACAAATCCAGATGGCACAACCCAACTCCAACGCAGCAATGTCCATATTGTTAAATGTCGCTATCTAGAACAAAGCGAATGCGTCGGTATGTGCGTCAACATGTGCAAACTGCCCACCCAAGCCTTCTTCACGGAAGATTTTGGGATTCCTGTCACCTTAACGCCAAACTTCGAGGACTATAGTTGCGATATGGTCTTTGGCCAAATTCCACCCGATCTAACCACCGAAGATGCCTACCAACACCCTTGCCTCAGCGCCTGCGAAACAGCTACTCTCTCTGCTTGCCCAAAAGTCCGTAGCTAAATCAATTAACCTTATTTAAAGTTGGCGTACTCCAAAATTTAAAGTCAGGTCATTCTCAATAAACAGTCCACTGATAGTCTTTAGCCGGAACTGCGATCGGTGCTTAATGGCTTGAATCTTTCGCTCTCTAGAGTTGAGATTTTTGAAACCCTTACACAGAGAGACTCCATCTTTTATCCTCTGAGCCACCTCGAATAATTCATGAGACTAACAAGGTCTAACTAAAAATAGCTAGACCTTGTTATGTTAACGGCCTAGCTATTTAAAATACTTGGTATGACTGAAGCCTATGATGAGGATTGAACTCATGACCTCACCCTTACCAAGGGTGTGCTCTACCACTGAGCTACATAGGCTGATTGTGGATGGGCCGAGCTAGATTCGAA
Source organism: Alkalinema sp. CAN_BIN05 (assembly GCA_026786325.1). Lineage (GTDB taxonomy): Bacteria > Cyanobacteriota > Cyanobacteriia > Leptolyngbyales > Leptolyngbyaceae > JAAFJU01. Next base: position 3,588 of record JAJAYH010000288.1, read on the forward strand.
CTAGCGTAGGC